>CAXBKC010000271.1:0-5947 GCA_963975615.1 uncultured Oleiphilus sp. | reverse complement strand
CGAGGGGTATAACAATGAAACACTTTTTCGCATTGTGCCTAATCGGCACCGCCACGGTGGCTTTAGCAGATGGATACGGTTTCCGTACACCGACAGGTAATGTCTACTGTAATGGCTCAATCGAAGGCGGAGAGATGTACTGCAGCATCGTCGAACGAAGCGGACCTCCGGCAATGGCAGACACAGGAGACTGTTCCGCATTTTGGGGGCACCACGTGCAGCTAGAGCGGACAGGCCCAGCCCGAGTAATATGTGGGACGGAGCCGCGCAAGTCGAGTTACACAGACAGTGCCCCCTACGGCGTATCAGCCAGCTTCGCAGACATCACGTGCCTGTCCGAGATGACAGGCCTGCAATGCACCAACCCTGAGGGGCACGGTTTTTTCCTTTCACGAAAGGAACAGCGCGTTTGGTAGGAACGCAAGTGAGGGCGCCCAGTGGGGCGAAATGAAAATTTAGCGAAATTAAGAATGAAGAAGTTCGTCTAAAAAGCTGATTTAATTGGTGTCCTGGCAGGAGTAAAAAACAAAATATAAGCTATTGTTTTTTAAAAATTAATGGATTATATAACATATTTAATATACCACCATGTATACCAAAACTTGTCTAAATTGGCATGTAACTAAAATATGGCTAAAACCTGTATATAAAGTTAACGAGCGAAGATAAGGCAAAAATTGGCAACCAAACGGCCCTTAGCTCCTATCCATCCATCCAAAGGCAAACTGTTATTCATCGCCATTTTTTTCGAGGCTTCTGGATCTTCCTTGATGAACTCCTTCTGGGATTTTCGACTGAAAATATCCGGTACTAGCTCTTGCAGTTGCATGTTGAATAACTTTCTCTTGCTCCACTTCTCCTATTAGTTCAACTCCATGAGATTCAGCCTGCATCCTTACATATCCTCTCAGCACCTTTTCTTTGTAGACATAGAGGCCGCTTTTGCTGTCATCAGATAGTAGAATTTCTCCATGACTAATTTTCTTAAGGCTTCTGACCTTTGTACCAAACTGGTTTTTATCCAAGACTGGTTCATCAGGAAATTGCTTCATTACAAATTTATAAGAAGAATACATATCTTTTATGTAGCGGTGTAAATATTCTGAATCCGCAGTAGCCCATAATATTTTCTCGAAATCAGTAGATCTTTGTAAAGTAGCTTTTTCATAAGGCAACTTTAACTCAGCCGATATACTCTCAATAGCATCATTTAAGGCAATATGATAATCGTCTTTAGATACCTGATCGACATTTTCGTCCTTACTAAAAAGGTGCCACATTAGTTTTTCAGTTATCAGATGAACATAATAAGGATAACCATCTGATACTGCCGCAATTCGTATCAATATCTCTCGGTCAATACCTATATTGAAATTATCAAGAGCGTTGAGGACGATATGCCATCTAGCATCCCAATTCATCTTAGAAAGCTCGATAGTTTCAAGCTGCCTAATTGCCGATTCATGAGCACCAAGCAAATCATTAATAGTCGCTGACACACCTGTAAATATAAATTTTATATTGACTCTTTTGTCACCGAGATGCTTAAGCAGATCTGCAAATAAAGCACGCTCTTTTGCATCCTGCATCCGATCAAACTCATCTACCACTACTATTGTTTTTTTAGAATAAATTAAAGAGACTTCTCTAAGTATCTCAACTGCATCTAGCAAAGATCTCACTTCATTATGTATCTCTTTTAATGTGACATTTCTGTCATTTTTATAGTTAAGAAACCTTAAGTTCACTCCTAAAGATTCGCTATACGTTCTTTTGCTAAATCTACTTTCATTTACAGCCTTATAAGCAATATTAGCAATTACATCAGAAAAATTAGAATCAGGTGAGCAAGAAACATCAATGTATTCTGCATCTGAACTTTGATACTGATTTGCTGCTGTAGCTGCAAGCGATGATTTCCCTATACCTCGATCCCCAAAAATAAAAATATGCCTGCCTGCTGCATACAAAGCCCTCTCTATTCTACCAAGCTCCTTCTCTCTACCAAACAAGTGCTCTATTGAGTTCACTGGCTGGGCCGGGAAAAGGAGGCGATTAATCTTCTCTCCAAACATCTCTTTATCATAATCTTTAATAGCCATTATTTTCCTTATAGTAACAAAAAATCATTTCCACCTTAATTATTTCCTAAAAAAAGCTAACGCTATTAAATATAAACCTCAGCTTTTCACTTAAGACTTATAATGATAATTGAGCTCCTGCTGCGATTAATACTTTTCTTGCGACATACTTTATTAGCTGAATATCAAAAAACAAAAGTTCGGCTTCTTTTGAAAAAGGGAGAAGCAATTCAACTTCACCTTCATAATTCTCTCCTTTTGTGTGAACAATCTTACAGCGTATATCATATATTAAATCTGCTACTGGAGCACGCAAATCAGCATCGGAGTTTTTTTATAGACAGCTTATGGTTTGTTAAACCTTTCTGCTTGGCAGAAAAGAACTCTATACGCTCATCATTTTCTTGTAAAAAATCTCTTAAATCATTTGCGTCTACACAAGCATTTATTGTAGCTCTTAACTGTGAACGCTCATCACCAAAACCCCTACCATGGCCAGAGAGCGCAGTTAAGACTTTACCAATATCCCCATCTCGATCAGTTCTAAATGTTGGATCTTTTAATATTGATCTTATCCTTCTCTTTACTTCTTCTTGAGAGTAAGTTGGATAATAATATTCAATTACCTGATAAAATGCTAAAAATTGAAGGAGAGGCATACCCATAGCACCTCTTCCATACCAATACAGTGAACTTGGCCCTTCATCTAGCTCTATTTTAGGGAATTCCAACTCTACTCGTTCAGGTTGTTTGCGTCTGCGTATGCGACCACTAATAGGGCGCTTGGTGTTTCTACGATCTCGCACAAGAGACAACGCCAGACCATCTTTTAGATCAAGCTGAAAAAATAAAGAATCGCTTAATTTTCGAAGAATTTCTAGGGATTGATTATGTTGGGATATATTGACTCCTGATATCTTAATCGACAATGTACCGTTACGACTAAATGGCGCTTTTGCTAAAATCAGCATGATGTCAGTAACTTCACTAATTTCGATTTTTACTGTTCTTCCAAGATGATTTTCTTCTAATATAATTGGGTCGCCGCCTTCCCCTCCAATAGTTTCACCAAACAACTTCCTATACAGAAGACTTCGAGGCATGCCATTTATGGAACTTATTGTTGCTTCAATTGTATTTAACGAGTAATTTGCGATAGCAACATAGTCGCCAAGGAAAGTATATTTTTCAAACTCAGTATTGAGTATTTCTTTTATATTATGTAATGAGCCATAATGAACCCAGCGTTTTTCGCGCCCGTTTGGCATTCCAACCGCTATATAAGTGGATTCATCGAGATAATTTTTTACTTCAGTCTCAATATTAGCACTTTTACAGCGTTGAATGAGAGCTTCCTTTAACTCAGCAAGCTCTTCAGGATTATCCCTCTCTTCATAATCTTCTATATCATCAATAATCAAATCTTCAGACATTATAAACCCTTATTAATATTCAACCTACGATATAATAATTAATTTTATTAAAACCCTGCCGCCCTACATATCTTTTATCCACTTAGTCAACTTAAACACTAAATAAAAAAACCACCTTTCCTTATAGTTAGCTGATCTCAATTTATGTTGAGCTTGATGAAGATTAAACATTAAATAGCGACTTTAGAAGCAAACACTAGCGATTAACTATCGCTTACAACCATCCGTTCTAAAACTTAGTTTGCTAGTATTAGCTATCAAACTAAGTTTTTACAACCCAATAAATATGATTTTAGACTATTTTGCAATGCAGCTTACTGAAACACCTAGGCACTGCCTAGCCCTAGGAGGAATGCTTTTCTCAACTATCGGCCAGCCGATGGCTTAAATTTAAGTTATCGCTACTTAATCTACCATTGAGAGTGTATAAATCCGCATGATTTCGCATGACTCTAATGCATCCAGTTTCATCCTATAGCCCAGCAACAGCGGGCTTTGGCCTATTTTGCAGGATGCATGAAGAACTGCCCCACAAGCGAACACCGCAGGCGGGTGGGGGACAACGCGGCGTGGGTCGCGGTCGGTATGGTGGAGATTGGTTGGCAACATCGCCGCATGAAGCCCCGTAGGTGCTCGCACAAGGCTGGCTACCCTTCTGCCCTCCTTGGCCCTACCTAACATGACAACGCCCCGCAAAAGGCGGAACGCCGGTCACATATCAGCTTCTTTTGCCGATGCAGCGTAATTACTTAGCGCGGTGTACTGGCGGCCACGGATCTTATCTTCTGAGTTGCGCAGCGATAGCGCGCGGTTAGAGCAAGCGCCTATGACTGACAAAACTGCCGCTAGAGCGACCTTGAGAATGTTTGGTTATGAATGCGCTGTCTGATACCGCATTTCAATCAGTTGATGTTCGCCAACGACTTCTACTTCCTTGATGAACTCAAATCCAAACCTTTCGTAGTAATCTCTAAGGTAAGTGTGGGCATGGATCTCAATAGAATTGACACCTAACTCCTGTGCATATTGCATCATTGCCTGGACAACTTTCGAAGCGACGCCCATTCCTCGACATACCTCACTGACCGCTATCCTGGCCATGGTAGAAGAGCCGTCTTCTTTCACCGTTAGCCGGGCCGTTGCAATGGGTTCACCGTTGTCCGTTACCAGCGCGTGGAATGATTCCTCATCCAGCCCATCCAGTTCCAGCTCTGCAGGAATCTGCTGTTCACGTGTAAACACCTGATAACGAATACCTTGAGCCTGCCTGATCAATTCAGAATCATTACCGATAGTGACTTCCATTGCTGTTTTTTCTCCAAAAAATAATAGCTATAAAGTAGCACATGCGTCTCTCCCGCTAGAACGTGTAAGCGACAGCCAGAGCTTGGATTACTAGCCCTAAAATGCGAACGCCCCGCACAAGGGCGGGGCTTTGGCTTGAGGGGCGTGATTGGCGCTAGGCGGCGGTATCGTCGCTATCCAGCTCATCAAGGCTTGGTACGAAGCCCATTTTTTCTTCAAGCTCTTTCAGCTCACGTGGGAAGCGGATGGGTGAGTAATAGCCGCCATCTTTATAGTCTTCAAACGGCAGGCGCTCAGGGATCTCGGTGCCTGGGAGCTTTATCCGCTTGTGATCGACTGGTATGCGACTGAGGAACAGATCGCCAAGTGCCGACATTTGACGCCTGCTCACCTCGCGATTCAGTTGAGCGGTGTCCTCGTAGTTCATTACCGCCTTATAGGCCGCTCCTTTTTGCTTCCAGGCATCGATCCCTAACGTGGCCATGTAAGCATGATCGTTGCAGGTATCTGTTTCGATGCGCTCGAACAGGTACTTCACAACCTCCCCTAACTTGGCCATGCACTCTGTGTTACGGGAAAGCTCGTCCACAGCTTCAATTAGGCGATTATGCGTCACCAAATCGATGAGCCTGTTTTTATTGTCCACTACGTCATTACGCGATAGGTAGGTATACATCTTGATCCACTGGGCCTGTGGCTCGAGTAGCTCGATCATTTCCTTGATCTGCTCGGCCTCTAGCTTAGCCTGGGTTTTCTGTTTGACCTTATCGCGCATCGATTTAGTCTGTTTGCCAAAGCCTTTCAAAAAGCTCTGCTTCCACTCTCCATCGGCTTCTTCGCCCTGCTGTTCTAGCGCGCTTAGCGTTTTTTTCAGCCGATCCAGTTCATTGCAAACCTCTGTCAGCTTCCGGCGACGCGTGAGGTATCTCTTCAAGCCCTTCTCGACATTCTCGCGCAGATCTTCTTCTGAGATACAACTCGCTATGTAGGGCGCATCGAAGTAAGTAAGTGAACGTCCAGGCGCTTTGCCCCCTTTGGCGGGTGCTTGTGCTTCCGGTTTTGCGGTTTCCATGGTTTGGCCCTCGTTGCTGTTACGGTCGGTCTGTTGAGTGGTGGTTGCTGGTTGGT
>CAXBKC010000270.1:0-5961 GCA_963975615.1 uncultured Oleiphilus sp. | reverse complement strand
TAGCACAGAATCCATAAATTCGAGCAACTGAACTTTACCTAATTGTTTACGCCAATTATTGCAAATCACTGTTGCAACTGATCTTGAAATCCTAGGTATAGAGGATAGTACATCAATATTATCAGACTCAATCAATGTGAGTAATTCATCAGGAAAATGACTCATAAGGCGTTTAGCAATTGCGGGACCAATACCGACTCCTGTCATTAAAAAATCGACCAGTAGCTCATGGGTCACTGGAGTACAATCAATCTCATCGGCATGTAATTGGTCACCCCAAATAGCATGCTTTATCAGTTTGCCTCGCACATGGATATGCTCATTTTTTTCAACGTACAGATTGGCATTTTTAATTACAACTTGAATCGAATCCTGCTTGGTATTCAACACAATGACTTGCTTGTTCTTATATTCAAAAACAATCTTGCTGACCGTACCTGATGAACTTTTCATTAGTGAATACTCTCAGCTTTAATTGCATTGCGACCAGCACATAACGACTCTTTCTTTTTATATTTGTATTCTTCCACTTGTTGTTCAAGCTTAAGGCGAACTTCTCGTTCTTCAACCAGTTTTTCTTTGCTTTCTTTTAGCTCTTTACGTAATTGTGAAATTGCTTTTGACTCCATCGTATCAGACATTTCATCTGTAGCAGACGCACTCGAATAGTCGAGGGTTTGCAACTCTTTGTTCACCATCTTTACATCAATTTCAGCGCACAATTCTTTCACTTCTTTTTTTGACATGGGCGCACCAGGGTATTTCACCTCTGATAGTGGAGTATCGATGAAAAATGCCCACATAGCGCGTCTGTACAGAGTTCCTTTGAAATGCATTGGCCACTTGTAATCAGGTTCAGCAAGTCGTGCGTGAAGAAAATCAATGAGCGCCTTAGTATTTTCATCAGTCTCTTGAGAGCGACTTTTTTCAGCTACGGTAATATGGCCTTTATCCCTTAAGTTGTCTTGAAATCCCCTTACTTCATCCATAAATGACTGACGAATATTGTCGGCTTTTATGCCATAACCGACTAGTTTGACAAGCTCTTTTAAATCAACTTTAGTCCGTTTTTTGTTCAAAATTTTTGCAATAGTTTCGAGGGGCTGTTCAATGAGATCTGCAAAAATTTCTTTGATCACTATTCTGCGCAATACACCTTTGCCTTGTCTGTTTATCGTGCCTGCTTCAAATTTTTCAATTAGCTGTTGCTTATCCATGTCTCACCACCACAATTTCATTAAATTTCTCTTCTTTTAAATCTGGCCACACTAACGCATTAAATTTATCTTTTATTACCTGATCGGGCATCTTTTTACCCGGCTCATTTATATTATTTCTAGCGAATAAAACGTCAAGTGGCGTTTCAAACACTACAGCACAGACATGAATATCGTTTGTGCGAATGTATTGGTTAATGATATTGAACCACTTCATTCGTTGAAATATGCTGAGGTTAGTCGCATCGATAACGACAGGGTGGCGGTCATTCCAATAGGTCTTTGTATTTTTTGCCCAGTAGGATTTACCAGCACAGGCGGGACCTATTAGCATGTAAACTCGCATCGGCAAATTGCGAGCCAAAGCTTCGTGCAGATCTTTTTCAGACCGTTCCCATGCATCTTTCTTCAAAGCCTCGTCATCGAAACAATAGATTCCATCACGCCTTAAATACTGATCTGGCGATACATACGCAGCATTCACAAAGTTAACTACATTGGAAGGGCTTTGTTTATCGGCCATTAATGCCTGATGGTTTAACTCTATTAAACTATGATCATTTTTCCGACTACGTTCTTGAAGTTGAGCTATTTTTTGATAAAGACCAGCCACTTGCTGTCTACTATCAACCAATTGCTTCTCAGCCTTAATAGCGCGATTTTCTTCTTTCTTTTTAGCTGCTTCCACTTTATTTAGTAGCGTATCTTTTGGTGGCAGCTTATTAAAATTTTCTTGAAACTCTACAATATCGTCATGTACATCGAAATAACGCTGCTGAGTCGCTTCATCCTTAACTTTAGGTTTTTTACCTTTATGTAGATAAGACTTGTGAACTTTTGCTTTGATCAATATTTTAGCTTGTGAGGCATCCGTCTTTTTCCCTGTTAATTGTGCTTTCGCACACAATTCGATAAACGCAGTTTTCAAGTCAGCTATACGCTGATCATGTGAACGTTTATCGTATCCACTCTTGCTTTTGTCTTTATCATCAACTAACAACATGAAAATATCCTTCTGCTCGTTCATCACCATAAATAGCCATCAATGGTGCTGCATACATACTTATAAAAATCTTTGCGTCTTCTTCTATGGTTGATTTTGGATCTATTACGTTGCGATATTTGTAATAAAAATCAAAATCTTCAAGTAATCGTCTTGACCATTTTTTACCCAGTAATGCATCAGGACAACTTACTCCCACGCATTGAGCTGGGTTGGGAAGCGTACTTAGGGCATCTGTGATGGCTTTTTTAACTCCAGAAGATATCCGTTCATGGTTATTGCTTTGTGCCGCACAGGGGCTGTCTGACGTATTGTTACACGCTCTATTGCATATTACCGCCATGGGGGTAAGCAAGGCGTATGTTTCGCCATTTCTCATGTCATCTAACAAGGTCTGCTTTAGTCGTTCCTCCAGAGTTTGAAATAACTGCATTTCTGTCAAACTTTGGTTTTTTAGTTGAAATTCTTGCTCTATTTCCGCTTTCATGTGTGCCGCGCCCTTGAGTAATCTTTCACCATTACGACCACTGACCTCACCGTGTGTCACTGCATGTGCCATATCTTCAGCTAAGTCCTCAGTAATTTTTAACTGAAGTTCATCGCGTCTTTTGATGACCAATGGATTCCTGTAGAGGTATTCATTAGGCATTAACGCGTTGCTGTGTCCGAACAAGCGCTTTAAAATGAGGATTGCTGCATGGGAGTTTTCGGCAATGTAACCCGCGAGCGTGGCTCGAATACAATGAGATGTTGCATCAGCATCATCATCTGCAATAGTCGCGATGGAAAAATCATACGTGTCAGCGAGCTTTTTTAAGAGTGAATTTAATGTAACCCCAGTACGTATTTTCCCAATTTCATCATATGTTAAGGCTCTGCCACTTCTTCCGTTACTTTCAGTATTTAAGTTGTTTGTTATTAGAAAAATACTGTCATGGAAGCGAGCGCTTTCTAGCAACTTTACCGCTTTATAAGTAGGCTCGCTAACCGGGATAATAAGACGGTTTTTAGTTTTCTTTACATCAGCCACCAACCACCACATGCCGTTAAAACGCTTTGATGGGCGACAACAGTTGATACGTAATTCTCGCATATCCACATTACGTAATCCGGTGCTCAGTAAAATTATCCAGCTACAGGCACTCTTAACCAGTTGCAGTATATCACTAAGCCACTGCGCTTGGATTGGGGTGTAATTACCGTTTTTATTAAAAGGGCGGTATTTTATAGGTAATATTAATGCAAACATATCCTGATGCTTATCTACAAGGACAGCACATTTTTTACTTCTTTTTGCATTATCTACTGCCAACTTTTTAACGTTATCAAAACTATCAATAATAGTTTTTAAATCATTAAAAAAACTGATCAGAGCGTCATTGTGCTTTTCAACAATCGGTAGCGCGTGTTGAACTATATTAGATACATGTTCGAAAGGTAGCGGAGCATAAAATCCCTTTACTTTTATTACTCCTGCTACTTCCTCTAGTTGGTACAGCCAATTGCGAATAGTTATTTCTTGCTCGCTCCAGGGGAAGATCATCCCTGTTACGAAAACGCTTATTATCTCCAAGTCTTTTAATCTCAAGCATTGAGCTAAAAAGCTAAATCCAGTTTCACTAATCGCGCCATTTCGTGCTAAACGGGCTTGAGCGATATTCGTTAGTGTCTCAGGTTCGAGTGTAGATAATAGTGAAAATGGTTGATTGCGCTCAGCGTACATAATCTTGCCCCACGCGGTTGTATTAATAATCTGGTTGACAAAAGCAGCCTGTCCAGCAAAAATCGTTCCGCTGGAATAACCATGGACTACAATAAGTTCGTAGCAAGCGACACGGCAAAAAAGCTCAAGGGGAAAGTGATTTTTATTGGGAAACAGCTTGTTAAAATCTATTGCTTCATATACCGAATCAATGGGATGCCAAATATCATCAAGAAATTTCCCATCGTGAATCAACTTAGACATATCAGTGCTTTCATACCTAGATTCCAACGCATCAAGTAGATCCCACTGTTTTTTACCTAGATCGTAGGCTGATTCTTGATGTTGCAATACTTCAACTTTAGTTAACATTTCAAACCTCTTATTGGAATTGTATTATCGCTGGGAGAAGTGAAATACCGTCTTTCATTGCTTGTGTCGCTTCATAATAGGCGTGTTCAACAACTTCAACCCCTCGACCATGTTCATTGCGAAACTTGTTGATGGTATCCAGTGCAATTTGTCGCCTATCTTCAAGTAATCCGCTGAAGGTCAGTGGGTTTTCGAGTGCAATTTTATCGTACTGCATAATGCGGTAAGTAATCCTGGCTAAATGCATAGCATAGACTTCAGAGCGTTCACATCCGAGACACATGTCGTATTTTTTGCATCTTTCAGCAATAGGAAGATCATGCGTTGGACGGGTATCATCGGTACAGTCACACAAATAGACTTCTTTATTTTTTGGGGAGCGCTCATTGTCTTCGCAGACAATGCCTTGGAAGACCATAGCCTTGTTAAGCATATTTGTTGTCAGCGCAACAATGGCAGCGTTAATTACCTGATTTCCCATGCCTGTTTTCATAATGTAAGAGAATAACGTGGTGTCAAATTCTTGATGATTTAGGGCTTTCCGTAATTTACTAACTAAATCTTCACTGCTATCAACATCTTCAACTAATTGCATTAACAAATGACCAGCAAACGTTTTACGCAGTCGAGAAGTTTGAATGCCAATGAGTGGTTGATCGTTATCATCTATAATCTCGAATGATGCACAAAATTCTCGATATAACTTCGATATAGAGACAGGGTTTAATGTAAAAAAGTTCTCTCTATCTGGGTCATTTGCAATGGCATCATAAAGTTTCATGTATTCGAATATCGGAGAGTTGATTGGAATACGCATGGGTATGACTTTTCTACCAACTACACCTCTACTCTTATAGCCAATAAGCCGGATTTCTTTTTGAGCAGCGGGTGTTGTCTCATCCACACCAAGGTTTACGTCAAAATTTTCATACCAAGGTTTTTTGCCATAATTTCTCTTAATGCTTAAAATTGTTTCTTGGTTCTTCCCTGTAGATATCATCAGGAAAAGCGCCAACATGGCAGGCATGTGAGCAGTCTTAAATGACAAATAACTGCGAAAATTAGGATTAATGTTTTTAGCGTAGAGGCTCCACATTTTGTCAGCCAAGTATTGCTGATAATGAGCATAAAGCTTCCTTCCACCTAGGCTTTTATAATCGCCTCCCTCATTAGTTACCTTAAATATTCGGGATGTTTGATGCGTATGATTAGTAAATTTATGTCCGGATCGTTCTTGTTTAGCTTCAAGCAAAAAATTTAAGAAGCTTATCATGTCCATCCTTGCCGCTCATTAATAAATTTTTCAACACAGAGTCATTGGCTGAATACGTCTCGATATAATCTTCACCCAGACTATCTTTGGTAGTAGTTAACATTAGCTCATAGCGTTTTCTCCAAACTTCTAGCTCATAAAAGCAGCATGCCAACATCTGCATCATGACACGATCAGAGTAGTCTTTCTCGTCAAGTAAAGTATCGAAATCTAGCTCTTGAGTAGGCGTTGTATTTTGTCGGGAGTAACATATTGTTGAGATTTTAAAGGATTTGCTATGAGGGTGAAGTGCCAATAGCGCTCGAAGGCAAACTTTGTTCTTATTTGCTTGACTTTCGTTTGGAGAACTTATGATAAAACCCACATACATAGGAAAAGTGATCTCTTGAAACGT
>CAXBKC010000269.1:0-5969 GCA_963975615.1 uncultured Oleiphilus sp. | reverse complement strand
TCAGTTTTGAAGGCAGATGCACTAAATCAAGATGTGCTTACAACCCATCCACAACTATTTTCTAATACAAGTGTATTTATTTCGCCTGCACATGCAGAAGAAATGCAAGGTATCATTAGGGCAGTTACACGAGTCGTTAAACTACCTGGATATTTACAGCGAGTATTGGAGGATGCACCTGATATAGTATCAAATGCTTCTGTCACAGAAGGTGTTTTTATGGGCTATGACTTTCACATAAGCGAACAAGGCCCAAAAATTATCGAAATCAACACCAATGCGGGTGGTGCATTTTTAAATGCCGCACTGCTGAGCGCACAAACGGAATGTTGCCGTGCAGCTGGTGTGCTCTTGCCGAAATTTAAAACACACCTTGAAACAGAATTCATGGATATGTTTTTACAAGAATGGGCATTGCAGCAAAAAGATAAGCCACTCAAGGTCATTGCCATAGTTGACGAAAATCCCAAGCAACAATTTTTATACCCAGAATTTAAAATGGCGCAACGTTTGTTTGCGCAATACGGTTTAACTGCAGTTATTGCTGATCCCAGTGAACTTGTATTTATTGACGGTGAGCTACGATATCAAGATCTAGTTGTTGATTTAGTTTACAACCGATTAACCGATTATGCTCTTGAGACAAACGAAAATAGCTCATTACGCCAAGCCTTTCAGTCTAACGCTGTTGTTGTGACGCCAAATCCATATCACCACTCTGTCTATGCTGATAAACGCAATCTGATTATACTAAGTGATGAGAGCATGTTAGCTCAGCTGGGCGCTAATTCTGAAGATATAGCTACGTTAAAGGCAGGAATTCCAACTACACAGGGTGTTACGAATGCAAATGCTGATGAGTTGTGGAAGGAAAGGAAGCAACTCTTTTTCAAACCTGCTGCTGGCTTTGGTAGTCGTGCAGCATATCGTGGTGACAAACTCACCAAGAGAGTGTGGAATGAGATTTCGCGAGGCGATAATTTACAAGGCCAGTATGTAGCACAAAAAATTGTAGCGCCTAGTGAACGAGGAATTTTGGTGGATGGACAAGAAACCAGTTTAAAGATGGATATTCGCGCTTATGTATATGCAGGTGAAATTCAATTATTGGCGGCACGTCTATATCAGGGGCAGACAACTAATTTCAGAACTCAGGGCGGCGGTTTCGCTCCGGTATTTATTACCTGATAGTGAACTAATTTTTTAGAGAGTTAGTTAGGATGGTGAGCACATAAAAAAGGGAGATGTCATTTACGAAAAGAGGAATCAGTCAAGTCTTAGTTAAACTTAGATGTTTCTTTTTTTCACCAAGCATTTTTCGCTTGTGATCAACCCCCTATGATTGTCTACATTCTAAGTCAGTAAGTTAAATCTATGACTAGGAGAGACGCCGCTAAATTATCTGACTAAAAGGCGAATGGACTTAGCGAAAAGTAAATTATTACTCACCAAATATAGCATCCTAGACCTTGCATTAGGTTTGGGCTATCAATCTGAAGCCGCCTTTAGCCGAGCCTATAAAAATTAATGGCACAAGCGCCTAGTCATACAAAGAAGTTTAGTTTAGCTGCTTCAAATACAGTTAATTGACTGCATTTTTTTTCGAAAAACTCTTGAACTAAATGCATATGCATGTATAGTAAGTTCTATGAATAAATTAGATCGATGTTTAAATTTAGAATTACGCAAAGCGAATCGTGTTTTGAGCCAAATTTACGATAGCTATATGGCTAAGTGTGGCTTAAAAACTAGCCAGTTTTCAATTCTTCGTGCGGTAAGTTTTTTGAAAAACACTACTAATCGGCAGTTACAGGATGTACTGGTGCTTGATCAAACAACACTTTCACGTGGGCTCAAACCTCTCATACGAGACGGATACTTAAAGGTGAAAGAAGGTGCCGATCGAAGACAAAAAGAATTGTTGCTGACAAAAGAAGGGAAGGCGTTATTCAGTGAAGCGGAAGCGCTTTGGTTAGAAGCCCAAAACTATGTAGAGTCCTGCTTAGGTGACTCTACAAAAGAACAGTTATTGAGTTTAAGTAAATCAATTGTTGCTTTGAAGCAATAATCAACAATTGATTGATTAGTTATCAGGTGCGTATGCATTATTTTGTCTACGCCTTTTTTACATAAAAATACATGCGTATGCATGCTAAAGGAGTCAATAATGACACAGCAAAATTCCGGTTTGATAGAGAGGTTCTACCAAAAAATAGTGTTGTTTCCGAAGACGGTTGTTCTGGCCAGTTTCATTCTATTCGTGGCTACGATTAGCTTCCTTCCGAAATTAGTTAAAGACACTCGTTCAGATGCGTTTCTGGCAGTAGATAATCCGGCACTTATTTATCGGGATAAGGTGAAGGAGCAGTTTGGTTTAAGCGACCCCATGGTCATTGCAATTGTGAATCACTCTGACAGAGGTATTTATACTGCAGAAACGATGTTGCTTATTGCGTCACTGACAAGTGCAGTCCAGGCTTTACCTAATGTAGATGCCGAGCGTGTATTTAGTTTAGCGACAGAAAGCAACATCGAAGCAACCGAGGACGGCATGTTGGTTGAGGCTTTCTTTGAAGAGCTACCGCAAACGCCTACTCAATTAAACCGTCTAGAAAACGCGATCAAAGACTTTCCACTTTATGATGGCAACCTTGTTTCGTCTGATGGTAAGGCCACGGTTATTGCCATGGAAGTACTGGATGAAACGAAAGTGGAGCAGACTTATAAGAATCTCCTGGAACTTGTTGCTGAAGAAGCAAAGAGTGAGCAGATAGAATTACATGTTGCAGGAGAAGGCGCTATTGCAGGGTATTTAGGAAGTTATATCGATGCGGATGCTCAGCGCCTCAATCCGATTGCTGGTCTAATTATTACCCTAATCATTATTTTTGCCTTTCGCCGTTTAAGCCCAGGTTTGTTGGGTAATTTCATCATTGCTGCTTCGGTATTAATGACCTTAAGTATTATGGCAGCAAACGGCACACCGTATTTTGTCATCACCAATGCAATGCCCGTGATTCTTATTGGTATTTCAGTCGCAGATGCTATTCATATCTTTAGCCATTATTTTGATTTGCAGTTAAAGCGACCAGAGTACGATAAAAAATCCCTGATAGTCGAAACGATGGTCGAGATGTGGCGTCCCATTACGCTCACAACCATCACGACTGCGGCGGGTTTTTTAGGCTTGTATTTCGCATCATACATGCCTCCCTTTAAATACTTTGGTCTTTATACGGCTTTAGGGGTGTCAATCGCATGGCTTTATTCAATGATCTTTTTGCCCGCCATGATGGCCTTAATAAAACCAAAGGTGAGTGAAAGTTTTAAAAGAGCAGCAAGTAAGAATAAGTCAGACTTCTTTAGCCAAATGATGCTAGTGCTTGGTCGCATTAGTTTGAAAAAACCGAGTCTAACCATTCTATTATTTGCATCAATAGCTTTCATCGGCACTTACTCTGCGATTCAAATAACTGTTGATGAAAACAGAATCGGTACATTTCATCCAAGCGAAGCGATTGTTAAAGCTGATCAAGTAATCAATACCTACCTGAATGGTAGTAGTAATTTAGATATTGTGATTGAAACACCAAATAATGAAGACTTATTTTTGCCACGAAATCTAGCAAAAATAGAAGCACTGCAAGTGTTTGCCGAAAGCTTATCTCATGTGACAGATAGCATCTCGATTGTCGATTATTTGAAGCAGATGAATCGATCATTAAATGGAGGTGATATTTCAGAGTATCGACTACCTCAAGATAAAAATCTGACTGCACAGTATTTTCTAATCTATTCCGCCTCGGGAGACCCAACAGACTTCGAAGAAGAAGTTGACTATGACTACCGACTGGCGAATATCAGAGTCACTTTGAATGATGGCCACTTTCAAGAAACCAAGCCGGTTGTAGAAGCCTTAGACACTTATATTCGTAATGAGTTTAATGATTCTGATATCACGGCTAATCTCAGCGGCAGAATCAACCTGAATTATCACTGGATAAAAGATCTGGGTGACAGTCATTTTACGGGCTTAGCACTTGCATTAGGGCTTGTTTGGTTAGTCTCTGCTTTATCATTCAAATCATCTTTAGCAGGTTTGTTTGCCATGATTCCTGTGCTTAGTTCAATTCTATTAGTGTATACCGCTATGGAGTTTATGGGCATCAGCCTGGGTATTGGTACGTCTATGTTTGCATCGGTAGCCATAGGTTTGGGGGTCGATTTTGCGATTCATACCATAGACCGTTTAAAAGCACTGTATCGATTGCATGAGGGAGATATGGATAAAGCCCTAATGGCGCTTTATCCAACGACAGGGCGCGCATTATTATTTAATTTTCTCGCGATAGCGTGTGGGTTTGGAGTCCTTATTTCTAGTAAAGTCGTGCCGCTTAATAACTTTGGTACGATCGTCGCCTTAGCCGTAACAATGAGCTTTCTAGCCAGCGTAACCTTGCTTCCTGCTTTAATCAAAGTCTTTAAACCACGTTTTATTACTTCAGAAGCGTCCTCTAACCCGTCATTAGCGTTAAGTGTTAAGCATCTGGCTGTCTCGCTCATGTTATTTACCATAGGCGCCTCGGTGTTTACTAGCCATACAGCCAAAGCTTCAGACTTACCTTCAGGTGATTTGATTATTAAAACAATTAACCAACAAGAGGATGGAGAGTCCGTTTCTCAGCGCCTTAAAATGACGTTGATTGATAAGCGCGGTAAAGAACGGGTAAGAGAAACGATTGGCTATCGTAAATATTTTGGCAAGGAAAAACGCACTATCCTTTTCTATAGTGCACCTTCTAATGTCAAAGGCACTTCATTCTTAACTTACGACTATCCCGACAAATCGAAAGATGATGACCAATGGTTATACCTCCCAGCTTTGCGAAAAGTGAGAAGAATATCAGCGTCAGATCGAGGTGATTACTTTCTAGGCACAGATTTTACCTACGACGATATCAAGAACGAACGCAAAGTAGATGCCGAAGACTATCACTTTAAGACCTTAAAAGAAGACGCCATAGATGGTTTAAAAAGTTATTTGGTCGAAGCGACCCCGCGTACAGAAATTATCGCAAAAGAATTAGGTTATGGACGCCTTCTTTTTTGGGTCAGATCAGATATCTGGATGATCACTTCAGCAGAATATTTCGATACCAAGGAAAACCCGTTAAAAACATTTAAGGCAGAAAATATTCGTCTAATAGACGGTATTTGGACACGACATAAATTGACGGTGAGTAACATAAAAACAGGACATACCTCAATCTTTACTGTTAGTGATGTACGTTACGATTCGCACATCAAAGATAGCCTATTTACAGAACGTTCCATGAAAAAAGGGCCTTAGCAACTAAGTCATTTTTTTCAATTACGTAAGCAGGGGATCAAACATGATCGTGAACAATTCAACTTTGACCTTAAGCGTCTTATCGGTGTTGATAACAGCAAATTCATATGCCGATATCACCGGAACTTGGCAGCATGAATGGGCTCAATCTACTCCTTTTTCTGAGCATGACGCTCAGAAGTTTGAGTCGGTGATTGAGCCAGAATGGCGAGAATCTATAGCCGAGTCCGATTGGACAGCTCGCATCAGGGTTCATATAGATAATGAAACTAAGCTGGGTAGTTTTGAACAGCGCGCTAGTAACTACTCATCTATAAATGGTTCACTAGTCAGTAATTCACATGTCGAAATACAGATCCGCGAGTTGTATTTTGATGGTGAAAGTTATGATCAAGAAAACTTGCCGGATATGGAGTGGAGAATTGGTAAGCAGCAAGTAGTATGGGGGCAAGCAGACGGCTTGAAAGTATTAGATGTTGTAAATCCTCAAAGTTATCGAGAATTTATTTTAGATCAATTCGAGGATTCTCGAATTCCTCTTTGGATGGTTAATTTAACCTTCATAGTAGGAGATAGTGCAACCTTACAGCTTCTATGGATACCGGATACCACCTATCAC
>CAXBKC010000268.1:0-6010 GCA_963975615.1 uncultured Oleiphilus sp. | reverse complement strand
TTGGGCGCCATTACGCATGTTTTGAACTGCGTCTAATTCTGAGATTTCGCCAGAAACGATAATAACGGGAATATCATTGTGAAGCTCACGAATAGTTTTCAGGGCTTCTGTTGATGAATAGCCGGGGAGGTTATGATCAGAAATAACTAAATCCCAGTCACCTTCTATGAGTGCTTTTCTGAGATTAGTGTCAGACTCAACTCGCTGAGAGTTAACCTGTAAACCATTTTTTTTGAGTTCGCGTAACAGCAATACAGCATCGTCTTGCGAGTCATCAACGATTAAAATATTATACATACGAATCTTTCTTAAAGTATTCGGCTTAAATGCCAGCAAAGCCAATTTAGCCATTGTGGATAATCGAGTATTCTAATATTGATAGAAAATTTTGATCCTTTGAGTTCTTTATGGATTTTAAAATAGGGTACGATTGAATTTTTATGCTCGTATGATTTTGAGTCTAGGATAAAAACACACAAATACAATCAAGCACTTATATTTTTTTGTGCTGATTAAGCAGTTTAAGTTCTCCTTTTGAGCTATTCGAACTTTTGGGGAATAGGGTAAAGTAAAATGTCGTACCCTTTCCTTGTTCCGAATTAACCCAGATCTTGCCGTGGTGACGTTCTATAATTCTCGATACCGTGGCTAAACCAATACCTGTGCCATCAAACTCTTCGGCAGAGTGTAAACGGTTAAAGGGTTTAAATAGTTGGCTGGCATATTTCATATTGAAACCCGCACCGTTATCTTTGATATAAAAAACGATATTTCCAAGGTGGGAGTGACTGCCAATTTCTATAATAGCCGTAGGTACCTTTTGACTGTACTTCCAGGCGTTGGATATTAAGTTATCTAGCAGTATTTCGATAAGTACATGATCACCAGTCGCATGCAGCCCTTTGTGGATGTCAATTTGAACATCACGATGGCTATCATCATCTTGTAAATCATTTAGAATTTTATCTGCTAACGAACTTAGATCAATAGCTTGTTTATTTAGTTCAAGACGAGTCACACGTGAAAGTTGAAGAAGGTTACTGATGAGTTGAGACATCTTCTCGCTACCTGCGCGTACACGGCTTAAGTAATGCAATGCTGTTTCATCTAGTTGGTGCCCGTAGTCTTCTTCCAATGCCAAGCTAAACCCTTCTATGGTTCTTAATGGTGCTTTTAAATCATGAGAAACAGAATAACTGAAAGCCTCTAATTCTTTATTTGCAAGGGCAAGTTCTTTGGTCCGTTCGTTAACTTCTTGTTCTAGGTTTTCAGTATGTGCAAGGATGATTTTATTTTGTTTCGCGATGGTTTTAATCATCCGGTTGAAGGAGTCTACCAGCGAGCCAATTTCATCATTATTGTGCTTCGTTAATTCCGGCATCACTTCGCGTTCGAGGCTAACGCTGTCTGTTGCGCGTTGAAGCTCAATAAGTGGGTTAGATATAAAGCGCTGAATGTACTTGGCAAAACTAAAGGCTATTAAAATGATTAAGGTCGATAATGATAGTGCTGAAGCTGTAGTTGCGAGAACCTCATTAACCAACTTAGATGTCGAAGCCTGTATGTATATATGGCCGGCTATATCGCCATTAAAATTGATCGGCTCAGAGATCTGAAAATAATTGTCATTAAAATGATCTTGGACAATAACGGGTTGCGGTGGGCAGATTGCAGATTGTTGGTCTGATTGCTTAGAATATTCAGCTAATAATATATTTTCGCTATTATACGTGCAGGCTAGTATTACTTGTGGATGAAGTGCCAAACTAGATAGGGTTTCACTCAGTGCCTGCTCATCTTCAAAGAGGATAGCAGCGTTACTCCGGTCAGCGATAATTTGGGTAATCGCCGAGAACTCATCGGTGATTTGAGTTTTAAATGAGTGATAACGCTGAACAACAAATACCGAGCTAAGTATAAACACACTTAATAGTGTGCTGATCATAATGAAGCTGAACAGTTTGGTGCGAATTGGGAGATCTTTAAAATTAGTCATGTTATTGCTCAACCTGATTAGCAAGTTCAAGTAGCTTAGAGCTAATCGAAAGTTGAGCGTTCTTGGCTTGTTTTAAGTTAATATCAAAACGAATAATATTGCCAAGCGAGATGAAACCGATCATGCCACCTCTGTGGATGAAACCTTCAGTGCTACTGACCGTAAGTGTGGGTGTATGTGAATAGAACTGGATGATCTTATCGAGAAACTTTGTTTCAGATTCACCGACAAAAACAACATGACATCTTTTGTTCGGGCTGGGGGTATAAAACTGTTCAACATGCAGACTTAATTGGTGTATAGGGCGAGAATCGAGCATTTTTAACTTTTCGTTAGCCGGGTCATCGCCAATAATACACAGGTTAAATTCGGTTTGATCCTCTATGCCAGGCCACGCAACAAACTTCATAAAGTTATAAAGATAGGCTGCTTTGATGTCTTGTTCGGTTTTAGCAAACCCCATAGATGCATGAAAAATGAAAGGCAACCATATGAAAGCAGATGCGACCGAAAGAGCTTTGGGGCGAATCCGTTTGCGAAAAAAAGATTTTAGCATTGATTAATTTGCACTTTATAGTTTGTTGGTTCTTTTGTCAGGGAGTCGACAAGCTAATATTTATAATATTAAGGATAGCAAAGTTTTATTATTTTATATTTTTTGTACGAAGCCGAATATAACGCAGATCTAAGGTCTGCGTTAATATGCGTTTAACTGGTGAAGCCGCAATTACTTTATTTTATGGTTAAAACGTTAAGCATTTGCTGCTTTTTTTCCTTGTTGCTTAAGTCAATAAACATAGGTGTGGGTCCAATATCTTCATATAGTGGGTCACCCATTTCATCATGAGCAATCACTTTGTCTCCAGAAACATAGGGCATGGCTGTTTCCAGTTCCTCAAGAGCTGCAGAAATTAGTTCACCTAATAGCTCGCTTCTAGATCGTTTCGGATACATTTCAGTGAGAGCATTAATTTTTGCTGCGTCCTCAAGGGGTAGTCTCAGAGAAAATTCCTCAGAAGTGAGGGTGGCCTTTGCTTGTTTTTCCCAGCATGATGCTAATAATTTGATTTTCATATGCATTTCCTTTCAGAGCTAATTCTAGTGACATATTGTCGGTCTATAGTTTATTTCACTATAGTTAGAAGGTGCCTTTTTATGGAATTATTCAAACCAATTCGGATCAATATAAAAAATCACCTTATTAAACTAAAGTTTAGTGAAAGATTATGGGTTTGACGTCAATAGATTTGTATGGAATTGTTACTAAACTAATACTTAGTTTTTAGAACTCGATAACGGTGCTTATAGAGTGTATTTTGAATTGTGTAAGTAAACGTGGATATAGAGGATAGTATGGCAGAATTACATCCAGAATTGCGTGAAAACGTTCGTTTGTTAGGTGAGTTGCTTGGTCAGAATATTAAAGAGCACTTAGGGCAGGAATTTCTGGATAAAGTTGAGGCGATTCGTTCTACCGCCAAACTTGATAGAGAGGAAAGCTCAGGGGACGCAAGCCAAGAACTGGTCGGCTTACTTAAAGATTTGGGTGACGATGACATGTTCTTCGTTGCGCGTGCCTTTAACCAGTTTTTGAATCTCGCAAATATTGCTGAGCAATATCACAGTGTACGCCGGCACAGAACCGATCAAGAGAGTGGTTTGGAAACATTTGATCAACTTTTAGAACGTTTAAAAAACAGCGGTAGTAGTAAAGAAGACCTAGCAAAATTATTACAAGACTTATCTATCGAGTTTGTGCTGACTGCGCATCCAACAGAAGTGACACGGCGTACTCTTATTCTGAAGTACGATGCGATGAGTGAGTGTTTGGCTGCGAAAGATCGAACAGATTTAACAGATATTGAACGCAAAGATATTTTAGAGCGTTTAAACCGATTGGTCTGCGAGGCTTGGCATTCGGATGAGATTCGTCAAGACCGACCATCGGCTGTTGATGAAGCAAAGTGGGGCTTCGCTGTTATTGAAAATAGCCTTTGGCATGCTTTGCCTACCTTTCTCAGAGACTTTGATGTTTCCTTAAAAGAAAAGTATGGCCATAGCTTATCGCCTGATTTTAGTCCTATTAAGTTTGCTTCATGGATGGGCGGCGACCGAGATGGTAATCCAAACGTTACTTCTTCCATAACGCAAGAGGTATTAAGTTTAAGTCGTTGGATGGCGGCTGACTTATACCTTCGCGATGTTCGAGAATTAGCGAATGAGCTGTCTATGTGGGATGCTTCGGAAGAGTTGACTAAAGCAGCCTCTATTTATAGAGATGAATTTAAACGTAATAGGGATGAGCCATATCGTTTACTGCTGGCCAATTTACGTAAGCGTTTGTTGGCAACTTTAGACTGGTCTGCAAAACTAGCAAAAGGTGAGCAGGTTGAGCAGGGTGCTGCCTTGCTTCGCAATGAAGAGCTAATTGAGCCTTTAATGATGTGTTATCGCTCATTAACATCAAAAGGTATGCACAGCGTTGCTAACGGTTTACTGCTAGATACTATACGCAGAGCATCATGCTTTGGTTTGCAGTTGCTCAAGTTAGATATACGGCAAGATTCTGAACGGCATTTAAATGTAATGTCTGAATTAACGAACTACTTAGGTTTAGGTGATTTTGCTGAGTGGGAAGAAACAGAAAAACAAACCTTTTTAATTAAAGAGCTTCAAAACAAACGCCCCCTTATTCCTCAAAGCTGGCCATGTAGCGATGAAGTAAGCGAAGTTTTGGCAACGTGTAAGGTTGTTGCAGGTCAGCCGGCAGAAGCCTTGGGTTCTTATGTTATATCGATGGCAAGCTTACCTTCAGATGTGCTGACGGTTATTTTATTGCTTAAAGAGTCCGGTATTGAACATAACATCGGAGTCGTTCCCTTATTCGAAACCTTGGATGACTTGTCCGGTGCGAGTGAAGCGATTGATGCGTTGCTATCTATTCCGTGGTACATGGACTATTGCAATAAAGCGCAGCAAGTGATGATTGGCTATTCCGACTCAGCGAAAGATGCAGGCCAAATGGCGGCTGCTTGGGCACAGTATCAGGCTCAAGAATCGTTGGTGGCAGTGGCTGAAAAACATGAAGTGAAGCTGACTTTATTTCACGGCCGTGGCGGTACGGTTGGCCGTGGTGGTGGCCCTGCAAATAGAGCGATTCTTTCGCAGCCTCCTGGTTCGGTGGCAGGTAGTTTTCGAATAACCGAGCAGGGTGAAATGATTCGTTTCAAGTTTGGTATGCCGACTGTCGCGAAACAAAGCCTAAAGTTGTATTTGAATGCTGTGATTGAGGCAAGCTTATTACCGCCACCAGAGCCTAAAGATAGCTGGCGTGCTTTAATGAAGGGTATGACTGGATCAGCCTTAAAGTCTTATCGTGCCATAGTTAGAGAGAATCCAGACTTTGTATCGTATTTTCGTTCTGCTACACCTGAGCAAGAGTTAGGGAAGCTAGCTCTTGGGAGTCGGCCCGCAAGGCGAAAATCGAGTGGTGGTGTGGAAAGTTTACGTGCTATTCCATGGATATTTGCCTGGACTCAAACGCGTTTAATGCTGCCCGCATGGTTAGGTAGTGATGAAGCATTGGCAGAAGTCCTGAATTCAGATAAAGCTGCGGTGCTCGAAGAAATGTTTACAGAATGGCCATTTTTCAAAACCCATATAGATATGTTAGAAATGGTTGTCGCTAAAGGCGATACACGTATTGCCCGTTACTATGATCAGCTATTGGTGGCAGAAAACTTAAAGCCACTGGGGCGGACATTGCGACATCGTTTTTTGGATATGATAAATCGTGTCAATGAAGTGAAAAAACAAACTCAGCTTCAAGTGGATAATCCACAGCTTAGAGGTTCGTTGAATGTTAGGAATCCTTATACTGATCCACTGCATTATCTACAAGCAGAGCTTTTAAGACGCGATAGATTAGCGACTGGAAATGAATCTGTTAGTCCACGGTTAGATGGTCGTAATAACCGTGTAGAAATGGCACTGAAGGTGACGATGGCAGGTATA
>CAXBKC010000267.1:0-6024 GCA_963975615.1 uncultured Oleiphilus sp. | reverse complement strand
GCTCTGGCACCTCAGCTTAATATGCATAAAGCGGAACCTTTCGTTGAAATTCATCCTGATGATGCGCAACACTTTAATATTAGAGATGGCGCCTTGGTTGTAGCGTCTACAGCCTATGGTGAGATGATCGCCAGAGCCGAAGTAACCAACAGCCAAAAGCCAGGTCATATATTCATCCCCATGCATTGGACCGAACAACTTAGCTCAAAAGGCCGTGTGGGCGCATTAGTTAACCCTGTAGTTGACCCTCTTTCAGGCCAACCAGAAAGCAAGCACACACCTGCAACGGTAAAGGCCTATCAGCCACAGTGGTATGGTTTCTTACTTTCGAGACGAGAGCTAGATATTAAAGGTGTTCAATACCAGATAAAAATACGCGGACAGAAATTCTACCGCTATGAACTTGCGGCAGAAGACATGATTGATGATTTGTCTAACTGGGCCAGAGGCCTATTATGTGATGACAAAAAAGCTGAAACACAATGGGTGGAATATTCTGATATTAAACAGCGAAAATATAGAAGTGCACGATTCGTGGGCGACATGCTCGAAAGCTGTCTGTTTGTTTCCCCAATCTTAGATCTACCAAGCCGAGGCTGGATAGCTGAGCTATTTAACAAAACTAGCATTGAAGTAGATGAGCGCATGGCTATGCTTTCAGGTTACCCGCCCGCTGGGCGAGTAGATGGCGGTAAAACGATATGTGCTTGTTTTGGGGTAGGTGAAAATACGATTAAAACAGCCATCAGCCAACAGGGTATTGTTTCCGTTAAGGCTATTGGTGAGTGTTTAAATGCCGGAACCAACTGCGGCTCTTGTATTCCTGAACTTGAGAAGCTACTGCCAAGCTGAGCCTAAGCAGATGTCGTGGCTAACAAAGAACTGGTGTTTTACTACCAGCCCTACACTTTGCTAGCTCGCGTTTAATTGATATTAGTCGTCTTCACTGACTGTTTTATTTCTACCACTATCTTTTGCTCGATAAAGGGCTTGATCCGCACGCAGTATAGTGTCATCGGTTCTTTCACCTAACTTGTGCTCTGCGATACCAATAGAAAGTGTCACTTTAAAAATTTCACCCGCACTGGTGAATGTTAAATTTTCAACTTGTTGACGAATTCTATCTGCCTTGATTACTGCTCCATCCAATGAGGTTTGCGGTAGTATTAATAGGAACTCTTCTCCACCATAGCGGCCGATACAGTCAATATTGCGTAAACTATCATTTAGCTCTTTGGCTACTTTACGTAGCACCTGATCACCGGCTTGATGTCCGTGGGTATCGTTCACTTGCTTAAAAAAATCAATATCAGCTATACAGACGCTGAAAGGTTCATGCTTACGACTTACCCGGTTACACTCTTGGTCAAGCACTTCAAATAAATGCCGTCGATTATATAGACCCGTAAGCTCATCTCGACGCGCCAACTCGCCTATCTGTTCGAGTGCTACTCCAAGTTTTTCGGTGGTTGATTTCAGTTCGTGATTTTGCTTACGCAGTTTAAGTCGTAATTTGTTGATGTATCCGCCGATCCACGCCATCTGGGTCATCACTAAAATAAGAGCAACAAGTTGAATGAGCTCTAATGAAATATCCAAAACGCTTGATCTGTTCAGTGCCAACATGCCAAGCATGGCACTAAAAACGATCACATACCATATCGCCACTTTGATAAATTGACGGGTATTGAGTGCCAATATTCCATAGAGGACGGGCACGATACCAAGATACAAAAATACTGAACGTGCCTGACCTGAGTCTAGAAAATACATGACATACATTGGTGGGACAATTGAAACGACTATTTGAGCAAAGGTCATACTTGGGTCTGAATAGCGCAGATTGTAATCTGTTTTTATTAAGGCGAAAAAGACCAAGTTTAACAGTATCACTGCAAGCGCATAATGAAAGACTATCGGGCCCGCGATCATTCCTTGAAACCAGCAAAAACTCACTAAGGAAAAAGTAAATACATAAGAGCGACAAGACATCGATAAACGCTGCATACGAAGTTTTTGGTCGGCTACAGTTTGAGCTATTACTGATGGCTCATCACTTAAGACTGTCTCTTCCTGGGTCATTTAAGAATACTCATAAAGTTCGTGCTTTAAAGTTACAGTGTAGCCGGAAATGAATAGTTATCCACGCGACAAAGAAGTGCACTACTTAATGTAATCAGTAGAGCTTAAATTATTTTTAGCCCTACCTTTTCGTACCCTTAGTCTCATCAAGCCCAGATACATCCACAGGAAAAGGCGCTGTTTCTGTGCCGGTATAAAGTGTTCTATGAGGGAAAGGTATTTCAATATTTTCTCGGTCAAAGGCCTCTTTAACTTGCTCATACATGGAATTTTTCATTTCCAAAAAGTTTGCCTTTGTTGCCCATACCGAAAACTGCAAATCTAGAGATGAATCACCATAGCCTTTAAATACATAAACAGGCTTTGGCTCTTCTAAACATAGCGGGTTTTTATTCGCTACATCGAACAGCACTTTCTTCACTTTCTGTAAGTCTTCTTTATAAGCAACACCAATCATCATGTCTTGGCGGCGAATCGGAAAACGAGTAATGGTGGTACATTTAGATTTAATGAGCGCTTCATTTGGCAACCTGACATAAAGGTTATCGTAGGTTCTAACCTTGACAGATAACATATCGATTGAAAGCACTTCACCCGTGGTGTCATCCACTTTTATCACATCACCTACCGTAAACGGTTTTTCTGCCATCAAAAATAAGCCACTTATCAGGTTTGATGCAGATGTCTGCGAGGCAAAACCAATGGCTACCGAGAACACACCCGCAGCCCCTAATAAGACACTAAGATTGAAACCTATTTCTATTAGAGCCGACATAAAGAAGACAAGTAAAATGCCGTAGTAAACAGCACGCCTTAAAAGAATATGCGCCTGAGTATCTAAAAGGCTGGCTGTCATTTTAAATGCGTAAGTACTTATGAGTTTGGCGAATAAAAAGCCAGCCAGAATTAAAAGCAAAGCACGAATATAATGATGTGCGTTAAAGTCGACAAAAAACGTTAATAACTGATCGATCATTTCAGACATACTAAACACCCTTGTCAAAAATTGAGCTGAATGCGCGCACCAACATGCCTTTTTCTGGCTGCAAACGCGCCTTATTAATCCGCACAGCATCCTTTGCTTCTTTAGGCGCATCTTTGCCTAGTTTTAATTCAGCCATACCACCATCATCGTCTCTAATTAAAGTTGCAGACTGCGTCCATAAGACACCTTCTGGCGTAGCAAATAAAGATAACAAAGGCACCGGTAAAGCAACACGTTCGATAAGAAGCTTATCGAGCGCTTTATTGATAATAATTAAGGGCGTAATGGCACGAGACGCTCTAACGGGTAACCTCTCTAAGCTTGTTCGACCACTAGTCTGTGAGGCATAACACAACTCACCTTCTCTGGTAGACGGCCCGAACCAAGTATCAGACGGCCGGTGTATTGCCAATTCATCCAAAGTACTTTCACGCTTACCGCTTATGTCAAACTGCACCCATAGCGGCGTACTCACATAAAGCGTCACTTCTTCTCCAGGCGCTAGATTAATTGGCATTGCAGGGCGTGTGACAACGGTTCTGTCTGCCAACTGCGGCTTTATCTCAATGACAGGCGATGATTTTCGAAAGATATACCTTGTGGTATTTGTATAATCTAATGGGTCGAATAATTCCCTGCTAAAACCAACTTCGCTCGGTAAAGTGCCGCCCTCACTCTCTCGACGATGGGAAATCTGCCACTCTTTATCAACATGATGAATTGCAAAATTTAGCGTTTCAATTTTCCAGATTGCGGCTGTATCAAGCGGTACCTCAAACTGCCCCCACCACTTTAAAATGTTTTTATGCTCTTCGCTCATTCAATCATGCTCTTTGATTATTATTTAACATAGCTACCCTGAAACCCGATCAATATATCAATTCATTTAAGTGCCCAGCATCGTCGGTACTCATTTCTCCGCGCATTAATCTTTTAGCGATCCCAGGCCCAACTTCTGGTTGAAATGTTCGAGCATGTACTTCTTCCTCACAATGATTACACACATACTTTGGCTCACTTATCTCTCCGCAAGTTGAATGACGAAACACAACCGGCGAGCCATCTTGATCGGTAGCCCAACGATCACCCCATTGCACAAAAGTCATCAGCACCGGAAATAAATCCAGGCCTTTTGGCGTCAATCGATACTCGTAACGTGAACGATTCTGATCATAAAGTACTTTTTTAAGTACCCCTGCATCCACTAATTTATTTAAGCGATCAGACAAGCGATGCCTTGGAATCCCCAAAGACTTCTGAAAGTCTGAAAATCGCCTAACTCGCCTAAACGCATCACGAATAATTAATAAGGTCCACTTATCGCCAAAGATCGCTAGCGTTCGTGCAATTGAACAGACCTGCGAATCTACTTCATCCCAGCGCATAATACGCCCTCCTTTTTATTATTACTTCTACATTAAAAATATTCATTGCTTCTGCTGCATCGCCCAAAGTTGTGCGTATTGTCCACCCAAGGCAATTAACTGATCATGCCCACCTTGCTCAACAATCTGACCTTTTTCCAAAACGAGAATTCGGTCTGAGTTCACGACCGTTGATAGTCGATGAGCTATGACAATACTTGTTTTACCCCTAGACACTTCTTCTATCGCCTCCATTACAGATCGCTCTGAACGACTATCTAATGAACTTGTTGCTTCATCAAAGACCAAAATAGCTGGCCGCTTTAGAATGGTTCGCGCAATAGCAACACGTTGTTTTTCGCCACCCGACAGCTTTAAGCCCCTCTCTCCGACCGGCGTGTCATATCCTTTAGGTAAACTCTCAACGAATTCTTGTAAATGCGCCATTTTAATAGCGAGCTTTACATCCTCATCGCTTGCATCAGGGCGCCCGTATCGAACGTTTTCGATCAAGGTATCATTAAATAAAACCGAGTCTTGAGGCACCACACCAATTGCTTGACGAAGACTATGCTGAGTAATCGCTTTGATGGACTGGCCATCAATTAAAATATCACCCTGAGTCACATCGTAGAAACGAAATACCAGTTTAGCCAACGTCGACTTCCCTGCGCCACTACTACCCACAATGGCGACTTTTTCACCGGGCTCTAGACTAAAACTAAAATTCGTTAAAATAGGCCTTTCTTCATCATAAGCAAAACTAACCGACTTAAACTCTATCCTCCCTTCCCTGACATCCAGTACTTTGGCATTATCTTGATCTTGCACTTTGGTTTCAGTTTTAAGGAGATCAAACATGCGTTCGATATTCGCCATGGAGCTTTTTATTTCTCGATACACAAAGCCCAAGAAATTAAGCGGAAGGAAAATCTGCATCATGAACGCATTCACCAAAACAAAGTCGCCCAAAGTCATGCGACCAGCAGCAACCTCATTTGCGGCCAGCAATAGCATGGCAGTTAGTGAAGCCGAAATAATAAGAGCCTGCCCCGCATTGAGGGCAAATAAAGTTAGACGGTTTTTGCGCTTAGCTAGCTCCCAGTTTTCTAGCTCTTGATCGTAGAGTGCGGCTTCATAACGTTCATTAGCAAAGTATTTAACGGTTTCAAAGTTTAATAAGCTATCGACTGCACGGGAATTACTTTTACTATCGGCCTGATTTGCCTCACGAATGAATTGGGTTCGCCAGTCGGTTGTTATTTTGGAAAACCAGACATAAGAAATAACCGATACCAAAACGATAAGCGCAAATTCATACCGGTACTGCTGCCATAAAATCCCCATCACCAAGAAAAGCTCTAAGAAAGTAGGCACAATATTGAACACCAAGAAACGCATAAGAAAACTTATACCACTGGTGCCACGTTCAATATCGCGAGATAAACCACCTGTGCGACGATTCAAGTGAAACTCTAAGTCCAAGGCATGCAAATGCTCAAAGACACGTAAACCCACTCGGCGCATTGCACGCTCAGTTACCCGCCCAAACAAAGTATCTCTGATCTCACCTAGCAGAGCATTGGCAAAACG
>CAXBKC010000266.1:0-6026 GCA_963975615.1 uncultured Oleiphilus sp. | reverse complement strand
TCCAGATCTGGCAGCCTATTTTTTGCATAGCGGGTGCCATCATGGCGCTATCATTTCCCATGCCACTGAAGACTATTAAATTGCATCTTGAACCAAAAGCTTCTATTGCATTTTTTAATAGGTGGTCAATAGACGGACCATAAGGACCATGCCATGCATTTTCTTTTATTTGTACTCGTTCTGAATCAAATCTTACCTCATGATCCACCGGAATCACTCGAACTTCTCCATCATATAAAGGATAGCTGTTTTCAAGAGCAAGTAAATTTAGTTTTGCATGTCTACCTAAAACTTGTGTCAATACATGTGAGAAATGGGCATCTATATGCTGAGCATATAAAAAACTAGCTTTAATATCTTGAGGGATAAGATCTAAAAAACTCTTAACGGCACTCGGTCCACCTAATGATGCTGCAAGAACCCAAATTTCGGAAGCCGGCTTCTTGGGTAGCAAAGGAGATTCTTTTGCTAGCTTTCTTTGTTGGCTAATATATAGAGAGCTGTTCGCTGGTGAGAAACCTGTTGGTATATCAAGAGATGATTGATCTACATCTTTTGTCGGTTCATTTAATAATAAAACAGAGCTTTCAGATTCAAATATATTTACACGGCCTATAAACTCTTCCAGCTTACCAAATAATCGACGTTCCCAAGAGATATAAAGTTCATCATATTTATTGGGTGCTTTATCTAAGCCAAACAAGACAGGTATTGCAGTTTGTTCTATTAGTTTTGTGATTTCATCCGATTCAAAATCCTCATCTTCAAGTACTAAAATCCAACAAGCGACTTGTTGGATTTTAGTATCAGACTGGCTGGAGAATAACGATGGTTCACATGATAAGGCTATCGGTAAACCATAGTTGGACAGCGCTTTTTGGATCATATGACGTTGAAGCGCGCAATCTGAAATTACACCTATGTGAGGGTGTAAGTCTTCAGCTTGCATTAATCAATATACCGCTCGATATTTTCGAGTAAGTCATGTTCTTGGAAAGGCTTTCCAAGGTACTCGTTTACGCCTATTGAGAACGCTCTTTCTTTATGTTTTTGTCCTGTTCTTGAGGTAATCATGATGATCGGAATATCTTTCAACCGTTCATCATGCCTCACAAGTGTAGCAACTTCGAAACCATCCATTCGAGGCATTTCAATATCTAAAAGCATCACGTCTGGTTTATAGTCTTGTAAAAGAGCAATAGCGTCTACACCATCCTTAGCGGTAATTACATCGAAACCGTTTCGCTCGAGCAATCGTGTTGTTACTTTTCTTACAGTGACAGAGTCATCCACCACCATAACCAACGAAGTTTGTTTTGCGGCCACTTCATTTATATTAATTAATGGTTTAGGGCTCATCGCGTTTTCAATACCATCACGAATGAGAGCAGGTAGGTCTAAAATAACAACAACACTACCGTCTCCTAAAATCGTCGCACCTGAAGCACCACTTACATCGGCGAATTGAGCACCTAAGCTTTTAACAACAATTTCACGACTACCCATCAAACTATCAACTTGAAGCGCCATAGGTTTTTCGCTACCGCGTACTAGAATAACAGGTAACGGTAGTGGTTGGCCCTGAAGCTTTGGCTGATGAGTATTATTAAGAAGTTGACCTAAATACTGTAAGTTATATTCTCTGCCAGCATATTCATACATTGGGGCATTAGGTTTGTAGTACTCTTCAAGTTCGTAAGGGCTGACACGTACAATACCTTCAATAGTATTTAACGGAATTGCGTAAAAGTCTTCGCCAGTATTAACCATTAATGCTCTGTTTACTGAGACGGTAAAGGGTAACCTAATAGTAAACTCTGTACCTTTACCAAATTCAGAGTCGATTTCAATAGTGCCACCCATTTGTTTGATTTCGCTCGCCACGACATCCATGCCCACGCCACGGCCCGAAATTTGCGTGACTTTCTCGGCAGTACTAAAGCCCTGATGCATGATGAATTGCATAATTTCGTGCTTGCTTAGCTCTGCATCTTTCGCAACGAGGCCTTGCTTTAAAGCTTTTGCTAGGATGACATCGCCGTTTATTCCTGCTCCGTCGTCTTGCATTTTTAGAACAATATTGCCACCTTCTCGATGAAGCGATAAGGTGATCATGCCGACAGCTGATTTCCCTGCTTGCTTTCTCTTATCTGCTTGCTCTATGCCATGATCTAAGGCATTTCGTAGCATATGCTCTAATGGTGCCACCATTCTTTCTAGAACAGAGCGATCCATTTCACCTTCAGTATTAAGTGCATCAAATTCAACTTGTTTATTAAGTTCGCCACCAATTTGTCTGACAATTCGACGTAAACGTGGAACTACAGAAGAAAACGGTATCATTCGGGTCTTCATCAGACCTTCTTGAAGTTCGGAGTTAATACGAGACTGTTGAAGTAAAAGTGTTTCCGCATCACGTGAACGATCAGAAAGAGTGTCTCTAAGATCCTGTAAGTCGGATGTACTTTCTGTTAATGCTCGAGAAAGCTGCTGAATTGATGAGTATCTATCCATTTCGAGAGGGTCGAAGTCTTCATAAATCGTCGACGAGATACCTTCTTTTTCTGCACGGAACAATACTTGAGCTTCCGTTTCCATATCCATACGACGTAGCTGTTCACGTAGACGTTCTATAGTCGCTGACATTTCCTCGAGAGTATAACCAAAATCACTAATTTGCTGCTCAAGGCGTCCACGAGAAATACTGGTTTCACCGGCCAAATTTACAAGTGAATCGAGTAGGCCTGCTGATACACGTATAGTTTCTTGTGCGGCTGAGCTTTGAGCTGGCTTCTTAGTTGGTTTAACAGCAGGTATGTTTTTAGCCGCTGCTTTACCAGACTTAGCTTTCGTTGTTTGTTGAGTATCTTTTGTGCTTTGAGTCGTTGTTTCAGTTTTGGCTTGGTTATCCAAATCTTGAGACTTAGTTTCTGGAGCTGCACTTACAAGAGATTTAATATTATCGACATGCTTAAGGAGGATATCTTGCTTGGCTAAAACTTCATCTTTCAATTTACCTTCAAAGAGTTGTTTATTTTCTTGGGCGGTGAGTAAAGTTGTTTCAAGATGATGACTTTCATCTGCCAAAGCAGGAAGGTTTGATAACCTAGCTCCACCTTTGATTGTGTGAAGAACTCGTTGAATCTCAAGATTATATTTCTCGTTGGCAGGTTCTTTTGACCATGCTGAAATATGCGCTTCTAGCGCTTCAATTAATTCTTGAGCTTCTTCAACGAATAATTCAAGTACTTCTAGGTCGACTTCGTCCTCAGCAATTTCGTTATTAGTTTTTTCTTTAGATGCTGCGGAGGTTTGATTAGCTTTATTATCACCATGACCTGCGGCATTGATTTTGGCAATTAGTTCAGGAGCCGGTTTAATATTTTGCCCATGAATCAGACTTTCAAGCATTTCTGTGAATTCTTGATAAGCATTTATAACAAGTGGATAGAGACCTTTATAGTCAGTGAGTTCACCTTCTATTAATTTCTCCAAACGGATATTAACAGCTTCAGCAAGATCACCAATGGCATCTACATCTGCCAAGCGTGCACCACCTTTTAGGGTATGCATTTCTCTTTGTAGGCCAATAACACCATCGCTGCCATCTTCAGATTCTTTCCAAAGCTCAAGATATTCAGCGACTGCAGACAGAATATCCTTACTTTCATCAATAAATAAAGGTAAGAGATCGCCTTCGTACTCAGTATCAGGGTGTGGGCTAGGCGTATCTTCGGTTTCATCAATATAAGTGCCTGTAACAATATCAGGTGTTTCAATATCAGATTCGGCTTCATTTGACGTGGTCTTGGTAGGTTGGCCTGACTGATTGATTAAGGCTTTAATTTCAATTAATAAATCATTTGCTTGAGGGACAGCGGTATTATCCTTAACGGCATCAACCATGTTAGCTAAAGCATCATGACAGCTTAAGCATAGTTCAATGACATGATCAGATGCTTCAAATTTGCGCTCAACAATAGATTCAAAAAGGGTTTCAAGTTCATGAGATAAATCCCCTATTGGACCAATCTCAGCCATCCTAGCTCCACCTTTCAGGGTATGAAGCTCTCGTTGTAACTCGCCAACCAAGGCAAGGTTATAAACATCTGTTTTCCAATTGTGAAGAAGCTCACCTGATGAATTGATTATCTCAAGCGCTTCCTCTAAAAATATCTCTGCTAATTCAGGATCTAGATCAAACTGAGATGCTGATGAGCCAGTTCCTTGAGCTTCAATATGCGGTGTAGGGGCTTCATCATTTTCGTTCTCGGAGTAAGAGGGTTCTATTAGCTCTATGTCATCATTTTCTATTTTAATTCCAGAGCCATGAAGGCTATTGGCACGTAAGGCTTTTAAAGCCGTGTTTAGGTTTGCTATTAATTCAGGTTGAGCTTCACCTTGCTGTAATTGTTTAACGGCTTTAAGCATGTTTTGTAAAGCAATAGAGGATTCTTCTAGTAAAGACAATACTAAGCCAGGGACCGCTTCATGGGTTTCTATTAACGCGTCAAATGTAAGTTCAAGTACATCAGCTAAATCACCAATATTTTCAATTTCAGCCATCCTTGCTCCACCTTTCAAGGTGTGCATATCTCTTTGAAGTTGAAGTAATATATTCTCATTGTCAGGCTTTTCAGCTAGGCGTGTAAGAGCTGGTGGCATTGCATTAACAAGCTCACTAGCCTCTTCTAAGAAAATATCAGCTAACTCAGAATCCATAATGTTTTCTGAACCAGTCTCATTTTCAGATAGGGTCTCTTCAGAAATATCATCATTATCACTAACAGCATATGAGGGTAAAGAATCATCAAGTTGTTTTTCAAGCTCACCTAACTTGTCGAAAAGCTCATCATGATCATCTTTGGCATGACTCACGTTTTGGTTTTGTATATGAGTCCGTAACTCTGCCAGAAGTTTGTTATCGAGTTTAATGGTTAAACCCGCGGCAAGCTGATCCATCATGTCAATTAAAGCGTCATGACCACGTTTTATATCAGTAATAAAGGATTTATCGGGTGAGCCACTCTCTAGATTAATGCTGTAATAACATTCTTCTAGGCACTCGCAAAGCTCAGCGATATTAGCTAAACCGGCAACGATTGCGCCTTTATGTAGAGTCTTTACTTCACCAACAAGTTGGAAAAGTTGCTCATTAGAAACGGGGTGAATTTGCCATTCGTTAAGGATACTTTCAGCATCAAGTAATATATCTAGACCTTCTGTTAGGAAGATATTAACAATTTGAGGGTCTTGAGATGCATTCTCCAAAGCTTCATCAGTAGCAGGAAGCGCTTTAAAAATTTCTTTTTGTAGTGTGGCTAAATCTTCTAAGAATTCTTTTGTACCACTCAAGCCTTGCTGTGGTGATGTTGTTAATTGTTTGATGCCCACGCGAATAAATTGCATTGCTTGCTTTAACATATCTGCGATTTTAGTATCCACTTCTATATGACTAGCACGCGCATCCTTTATTACTTTTTCAACTGGAACTGCAATGCTTGCAATAGGTCGGATATCTGCTGTATTCGCACTTCCTTTAAGCGTATGAAGGGCTCTTGATAAATCATCAGTAATCGCTAACGGGCCGTCTTTGTAAACCTTAGCAATAAAGTCTTCTACGGAAGAAACATGATTTTCTGCTTCATTTTCGAAAATCTCAAGAAGAGACTCATCGATATCCACTAGTTTGTAATGATCATTTTCTTGCTCAGAAGCATTTCCTTGGGTATCAACTTCATCCGTTATAGGTTTGACTAACTCACCCTCAACAAGTGCTTTAGCTTGTTTTTCAACTCGAGCTAAGTCGAAACTTGGTGTTTCTCTTTTCTCAAATGCTTCAATAAGCGAAGGTATTTTGCTTGAAACATAACTAACAAGGCTTCCTATGCCATCATTCATGATAATTGAACCATCAATGATACGGTTGAATATATTCTCAATAGCCCAGGCTGATTCGCCAATAATAGTGGCGCTAACCATACGGCCGCTACCTTTTAGCGTGTGGAAGGCACGACGGAGCTCTT
>CAXBKC010000265.1:0-6087 GCA_963975615.1 uncultured Oleiphilus sp. | reverse complement strand
CGGCAGTGACTCAGATGTCCAAGGAGGGAACTCTCCGGTTGCGACTTGAACAGTTTCGGCTGTTACATCTATGCTAAGTAGCAAAATAAAACTAACAGTCCAAAATCGATAATACACTTGAAGTGAAAACATAGCATGGTCACTTTTTATTTAAATATAGCTTATTATCACTTGAAAGAGTTATATAAATTGTAAAGATAAAAACGACAGATAAATATCAAATCTTAGCTATTCTTGTTATACGAGTAAGACAGTCTGATAGCTAACCATAAAGCACATTAATTATGAATAAAAAATACATCGTTAAAGATATCCTAAAACAGCACAACATTACCAGTTGGTATCAGCCTATTATCAATATTGAAAGTCGTGAGTTATTAGGCTGGGAAGCCTTTTCTCGCGGGCTCGAAACAGATCAAGGCCTAGCGACGCCGGCGATGTTTGATACAGCGGCCGAAGCAGGTATTTTAAAGCCTTTTGATTTAATGTGCATACACAATGCGGCTAAGTGTTTTGAGCAGCTACAGCTTAGTCAGAAACTATTTATTAATCTATCAAATGAAATGCTGGTTGCTAGTAGTCGGCTGAAAAAACAAGTCGGTAAAATGATTGCTGATAATCTTATTCCTCCTACCCGCATGGTGCTAGAAATTGATGAGAAAAATGCCTATCTGAATGCGAAAGATTTAACCGAGGTCGTCTCCTATTTTCACGAACAAGGTTTTGAGATTGCAATAGATCACCTAAGTGGTATGGCAGATGTGGGGGGAGATAAAGAATTACACGCACTTTGGGAAGAGTTAAAACCAGATTATATCAAACTGGATAGATGCTTTATTCATAACATTTATGGCAGCGTTTCTAAGCAGAAAACAGTGAAGGAATTGGTTGCAGTTGCGCGCTCTATGGGCACTATTTTAATAGCTGAAGGAGTTGAAACAGAAAAAGAACTGAAAAAACTCTATGAACTGGGTATCCATAATGTACAAGGTTATCTAATTCAAAAGCCAGAATTGGCGCCACTTCCACCTAAAATTGACCACCTTCTTCAAGATGAAATTTATAGTGCAACAAATCAGGCGAGCCTGGCTAGTGATCTTGTTGTCACGAAAACATCAATGGATATAAATGCGCGTGTTCAAGAAGTGTTTGATTTCTTTGAGGAAAGTGTGCATTTAAATTCTATCGCTGTGTTAGATGGTCAAACAGTTCAAGGTATGATTTACCGAAGACACTTTCTTGCAAAATTTTCTACGAAACAACGACGTGAAGTCGTATCAGCAAAGCCTGTTTCTGCGGTTATGTCATCAAATTTTCTAAAAGTCGAAGCCCATCAGCGTATCGAACAGGTTAGTCGCTTAGTCACTTCACGGGCTCAATTAAATGCAGAGCATGATTTTGCGATAGAAAGTGAAGGTCACTTTTTAGGCATCGGAACTGTTATTGATTTATTACGCAAAGTCACTCAACTTCGCGTGCGACCAGACCATCAAGAAAACCTCCTAACGATGTTACCGGGAAATACCCCGATCAGCTATTGCGTGAATGAATTGCTAGGAAAGGATTCTCCATTTTGTATTGCCTTACTCGACTTAAGCTACTTTAAGGTGTTCAACAATAAGTATGGTCACGTTATGGGGGATCAAGTATTAATTATGTTTGCAGAATTACTACGCAGGCATGTAAAACAAACTACCAAATTTGCTGGCCATATTGGTGGCGATGATTTTATTTTGGTAATTCCTGAAGAGGAATGGCAAGAAAGTTTACGCACTATATTTTCTGAATTTAACCATAAAGTCAGGAAATTCTATTCAGAACAGGATGTTCAGCAAGGGGGAGTTCAAGTCACCGATGAAGATGGTGAGAATAAGTTGATCAGTTTTATATCGGTTTCTGCTGGCGTTATTACAGTTCAAAATGAATATGTTGACTCTTTTCAAACCTTGCTTTCGAGCTTGATAAAACTGAAACCCTTAACTAAAAATAGTGAGGGTGTATGCTTGGCACATAAGTCCGGGGGGGATATGCAGCGTTATTCATTTAGTGGTGATGAGTTAATTCAAGTTTCAGATAAAAATATTTCAGAATAAAGCCAAAACCAGTTTTGCCCAATTACAGGGTGTGAGTTATTGTTTTATTTGGATATCAGTTTTAACGTTTCGTTAATATAAAATTAACAAGCAGGACATAAAAAGGAAGCCTTAATGGCAGAACAAAACCCAGTTTTATTTGAAAAAATAATAGAGGTACGTTGGTCTGATTGTGATGCCAACCGACATATGCGACATACTGCTTATTCAGATTTATGCGCTCATACTCGCATATGTTACTTCAGCCGTATTGGTATGGGCGGAGAGTGGACAAAAGAGCACAATATTGGCCCGGTATTATTTAAAGAAGAGACAGAATATAAGCGCGAAGCTAATATGGGCGAGCAGTTAAAAATTACAGTGGAAGCAGGCGAGCCGACAGGATTTACCAAGTCGATTCAAATGGTACAGAATTTATATAAAGAGAGTGGGGAATTAGCGGCATCGCATAAGTGTGTTGTGGCATGGATGGACTTGTCTCTTAGAAGGGTTATTGAGTTACCGGGACAAATAAGCAAAGACTTTATTGTTCAATCAAAGTTAAAGGAATCCTAGGGGCTGATCTCCAAGTCATACTTCGAGTGTTCTTGTTATCTTTTTCGATGAGAGTTTGTTCACGCTTTTTAATCTAAGAATTTTACTTGATTGAATTTTGAGTCAGCATGTATGACTATCTGGTTCTAATAAATTTTTGATTTTTGGTTTATTTATAATAACGAATAATCTAATAGGCCTATATCAATACAATAAATAATAAGAAACTATCTACATTAAAAAGTAAGCAAGGGTGTGACTTTTAAAGGTTGCCACAGTAGTAGCTTATCGATGAGTTTTTAAGCTTGGGTGTATTCCTTCGTTACTAATAGTTTAACGCTGAATTGAGCTTTTTTAATATCTGCCGGAGAACATTGATGCATGTTGTAAAGAACATCAATAAATTAAATTCTAATAAACGCAGTATGGTTACTGTAAAAATTGAAGAGGTTGATGAAAGTTGGGCTCTAAATCTTCTTGATGAATGCCAAATTGAAGATGAGACCATTGTCGTTGAAACTCAAAAATTAGAAAAAACGATAACACAATTTGATAACTATTTAATGAGTCCTCACTTGGAGTCTGACTCTTTAATTCAGTCTCTAAAAGAGACTGATCATGAAGATATCGAAGAGTTGGATGCAGTTTCAGACTCACTTTCTGCAATTGAATGCCAAAAAATTATGTTTGTTGCAAGACAAGAAGCCAAAGAACTTCCAGTGCAAATTGGCAAACAAAAGTCGAACTTTATTCTGGTTCGAATCAAAAACCTTTTTAGTCGTAAATAGCAGGTTCAGAGCTGATTGCGCTTACTTAAGCCTTTATTATCGCTCCCTGAGCTTCATGTTTCTTGCACGTTTCGATAAGCACAACGAACGTCATAATTGTGAATTATGTGCTTAAGAAAGTGCCACGCGAGTCAAAGTCCTTTGAAAACTCAATCATTTTTTTAGTATTTTAATTCCTTCGTTAAGGCTTTAATAAAGGGCTTTGACCCCTTGACAGAATACTTCCATAAAACAGGGACGATTGAACCACTTAAGCAAAGTGAGATGAAAGCTAGTATGGGGCTGCTTTATAGAAAACCTATCGTTTGGTTTGCTCTACTTATTTTTGGCAATTTATTTTCTGGTGCTGGGCTGGCATTTTTCGAAGACACTATTTTAGCCTATGTATCTCTTGTGTTTTTCCTACCACTTTTAATTGATAGTAGTGGTAATGCTGGTTCGTAATCTGCCACTTTAATGGTGCGAGCAATGGCAACTGGTGACGTTACAATGAAAGACTGGAAAAAGCTTATTTCCCGAGAGCTCACAATTGCTTTAGCTCTAGGGCTTACAATGGCTCTACTGGTTTTTCCTGAAGGCTTAATGCGTGGTGGCTATGAAATTGCTATGGTGATCGGCTTAACCATGGTGTTTGTGGTGATGGTCGGCAGTTTGGTGGGCTTGTCTTTACCCTTTTTGCTAAGCAAGCTAAATTTGGATCCTGCAACTGCCAGCGGCCCGCTAGTGACCACCATTGCCGATGCAGTGTGCGTTGTGGTGTACTTTTCTATTGCAACATCGCTGCTAGATTTATAAAGCGAGGCTGAGTCAGGTTTTAATCAAACGATTCCCTCCAGCATAAACACTTCTGTTTGGGGAAGGTATCGAATAAGTCCTGCTCGTTTATATATTATTTATTACTTAGCTGAATAAGGGGTGATTCATCACCACCTAGATGGCGTACTTCTCGCAAGAGTTTATTATCATCGGAAAGCCCCAGACGTAAAACATTGCCAAAACTTTGCCTAATACGGCTGGAATAGCCAAGGTCGTTCATTAGAGAGCTTGCTTGTAAATTTCCAAGTAGTCCGGTGCGCACTTCACTAAAAATACCATGTCGAAAACCTTGCTCAAACTTAATGGCTTCTTCATCGGCTAAATCCAAACGATTACGCCACATATCATCGGGTAGTTCTAAACGACTGACTTCGTATACTTGCCGTAAAATCCACAATAAATGACGACGTAATACCAAATAATGCTTGTGTGCTAGGGAGTGATCATCTCGCAGGTAACGACCCAAATTTTTCTGTAATGCTTTAGCATCTTTTACTGCATCTACTAGCTGCAAGGCGACCATCTGGCAGGATACCCAGAATTGTTGCTGGGCTTCGTCCATCGGGACATCCACGCGACTCATAAAGCCTAATAATTCAGAATAAACCACTTTTATATGACGCTGATATAGGCCTTCCGTATCCAGACCTTCGTTATCATTTGGCAGTGCTTTTAACCGTTCTTCATCCATTATCTCACTGCTCAATTGCTCAACTGGTTGATACAGAGCATGACAAATCACTTCCAAACTTAAGCGACCTAAATGCTGTAATTCTTGAACGGCAGCGCGAGAGGCTGTGTCGATGGATGCTAAAGCGGATTCACTTAAATAACGTGCATGGCTCTCTGATAAAACGCGTTGCTCGACAACTGTGCGAGGGCCGGTTTTTGTATCCTTAATCAATACTTGAGGTTCTTCTCGGTCGGGTAGAAAACGACACAATATGCGCTCTAGTTGAACTTGCCACGGCCAAAACAACAGGACACCAATTGTGTTAAATAGTGTTTGAAACATGGCTAGTTGGAGTAAGGAATTATCGCCAGCGCCTACGTTGGACATAAGCCATTGCGACAACCATGTTAGTGGTGAGAGTAGCAAAAATGTAATTATTCCCGCTAAAACATTAAATAAGACATGGACCAAAGCGAGTCGTTGACCACTGCGATTATTTCCAAGCCAACCGACAAAAGCAGTGGTTATACTGCTTCCGATATTAGCACCAATGGCGATGGCTATACCTTGCCAAAGCTCGATTTGACCACCAGACAATGCTGCCAGAATCAACATTAAAGTGGCATGGCTGGATTGCAAAACAGCGGTTAATAACACGCCAATTGCAACAAACGTCAGCTGCCCTAAGAGAGTGCTGCTAACATGTTCTGTCAGGTCAATAGCCCCGCCAATGGCAGTAAAGCCTTCCTTGATTTGATCTATGCCCAGGAATATAAAGGCGATGCCTAATACAATTCGACCGGCAGCTTTACTTTTTGAACCATTAAAACCTGCCAGGACACCAAATACGAGTAAGGGTAATGCGAGTGGGCTTAGACTATAGTCATGACCTGCTGCCGCCAGTAACCAAATTCCAACGCTAGTCCCTAAGTTAACCCCTAATATAATTGAGATTCCCCCAGCTAGCTGGATTAAACCGGTACTGATAAAGGCAATAGTTAATAGAGACATCAAAGTAGTCGACTGTAAAATCATCGTACCACCTACGCCAAACAATAGGCTTTTTAGGGGCGTGGCCGTACTGCGTTTTAATAGCTGATCTAACTGACCGCCAGCAAGTGTTTTTAGTCCTTCTTCAAGGCACTGCATGCCAAACAAAAACAAAGCTAGGCCCGCACAGAGC
>CAXBKC010000264.1:0-6088 GCA_963975615.1 uncultured Oleiphilus sp. | reverse complement strand
CATGGGTGAATGTTCATTATATCGTCACACTTATGTGTTCGCACGTCGATATTGCAGTTAATCTCTCGATGTTTAGTCGTCGGCGCTACGAAGTGACTAAAGGATCAGCTCTACAACGAAGCAACGCAGACTTAGCTGGAACATCGTTGGCTGATATCCAATTCGTCCTGGTAAATCATTGTTGATACATTCAGTAATCCCAGTACGCTGTGGAATAAGTTGTCATGCGATGCGGGGGTTTCAGCAGTTTCGTTTAGACATTCAATATCTATATTTTCACGTTGAGAAAAATCGTGTGAAAGCCACCACAACATAGGGATATGAGTTTGTTCATCCGGTGCAATGGCATAAGGAATGCCATGTAGATAAAGCCCTTTCTCACCAAGCGATTCTCCGTGATCAGATAGATAGATCATTGAGGCATCATAGTTTGATTGATTGGCTAGCATTTCAATGATCTGACTCAAAATATGATCTGTATAAAGAATAGCGTTATCGTAACTATTAGTAATTTCTTCTTGAGAGCACTGTGATAAATCGGCAGTTTTACAGGTTGGAATGAACCGTTCGAAATTGCTGGGATAGCGCTGAAAATAACTTGGGCCATGATTGCCGAGTTGGTGCAGAATAATAACCGTGTCACGTGGGTCTGGCTGCCTTATCTGGCTACTAAGCTCGTGCACAAGTGCTTCATCTAAGCAGCGTCCTTCTTGACAAAGTTGGGGATACTCTTCAGCCGTTATCTTCACGGTTTCCACTCGGTCACAGACGCCTTTACAGCCTGACTGGTTTTCTACCCAAATGACATTCAGACCAGCACGTTTCAATACGTCAAGTAAAGATTCATGCTGCTGGGCATAGGTTTTATCGTAGTCTCGACGGCCAGGCAGCGAAAACATGCAAGGTAAGGAAACTGCTGTACTCGTACCGCAAGATGTTACCTGTTTAAAATTAATGACAGACGACAGATTGGCCAGTTCAGGTGTTGTCTGGCGTTGATAATCATTAAGCCCCCAGTTTGCGGCACGTACAGTTTCGCCCACAATGATGACGAGAAGTTTGGGTTTTGCTCCCTCATCTGGTTCTATAAAGGCATCCTCTCCAACGGACAAACGTGGTGTATTAGCAGAAGGGGCTTCGCTAGCAAGCACTTTTACCATGGAGACCAAGTAGTTACCTGGTGTTATAAGGTGGCGAAGCTCCTTGTTGTTGCGCATTAGTAATGACATATCTTGATAAGACAGAATTGTCGAGACAAGGAGTACAGCCACTCCGCTCAGCCAATAGGTAAGGCGACGTATCGCTGCTTTAGACCAGGATGTTTTCTTGAGCTTGACTCGCCATAATGCAATCGAAGGCACAATAAAATAGAGCAATAAGTGGAGAAGCAGACCGAATGTCAAAAGTTCCCGAGCCTCACTGGTATCTGTCTGCAAAACATTGTCCAGCATGGTCGTATCAAAATAGACCCCGTAAGAGCCAGTAAAGTAACTTACAACAGAAGCTAAGAGGAGTAAGATTGTCAGTAAAATCTTGGCAGACCAGTAAAAAGAAAATAATAAAAATACAACAAAATGAAGGCTGGTGATAATTAAAAGCATAAGTGTTACTATGCCTGCTGACCGGGGTTCATTTATGTCATACCCAAATAAAGCTTCATGCCAGAAGGCATTGTTATACATAATGGTAAATAGTATTGTGACCAGCAATGTAAGTAGTTCAGAACTTATGCGTGGACGATAAATTATAGCTTTAGAGGTTAGCTTGTAATAAAAAAATATATATCTATTCATGATGGCTGCTACCAATTTTTAATGAAAAAATAGGGGGGATTTGTTTTCGGTGTAGTGTGTTATTAAATAACTGGTATCGGCTATGGTTTTATAGCCTTAACCTACTAGCACGAAAAGCCAAACTCCTATCATCAAAGTTATACTTAATAAAACTGCAGCAGAGCCGATATCTTTTGCACGGCCACTAAGAGGGTGGTGCTCAAAACTTATTCGATCTACAGTTGACTCGATTGCAGAATTAATTAATTCAACTATAAGAACTAATGTCAGCGACAGAAATAGGACTGCCTTTTCAACTGGCGTTGTGTCTAAGATAAAGATAAGAGGGTAAAGAAAAAGGCTAGCGACAACTTCCTGTCTAAACGCTGCTTCACTTTTCCAGCAAGCATAGAGTCCATCAATAGCGTTCACGGAAGCACGATATATGCGCTTTATTCCTTTTCCATTAGTTTTAGCTTGGGGAGGGAGATACATGGTAGTGCTCTCATCAGTCCGTTAGGCTATTCACAATAGAACACTAAACTTACCAGCCACTTACCCGAAACTTACCTGAAACTTACTTATGGATAGTACCTATACCTAATTTTATTTGTCTTAGGTGCCTGGTTTTATCAATAGAAGTGATCTACAACAGATTGTTCTATGCCAGGTAAATCTCTGACATCAGCGATAATACGGCCATCATCAACTGCATAGGTTTCAGTGCTACCATGGGTAAAGCCAATGTCTACGAGGCCGATCACCATAACCAAAAAGAAAGATTGGCCTCGAATTTTTCTGGAGCGGAAGGGCAAGCAATTCCATTGGGAGCAATTGGAGAAAAATGACGTGATGCTGCGCGAAGGCAGCATCGTCGATGCCACAATCATTTCTGCGTCCAACTTCACCAAAATCGAGTGCGATATGGAGATGCACCTGACTAAAAAACTGGCTTTTGGCACATTGGCATAAAAATGCACATGAGTGGCGACGACAAGCCTGGCTTAAATGAGGAGTTTTTTTCAGTAAGTTTCATGTAAGTCAGATGATGAATACTGCCTTTTGGGGAACAGAGAAAAATGCAAAGAGGCTCCTTATGCAGTCATCATTCACAGCAGCGCGTTGTCTCGATACAGCAGCTATCCGTCGTGCAGCTTCTACGCTAACTATTATTGGCCTAGCCCTACCTCTGACGGCGCTCGCTACTGGCAAACAGGCAGATGACGATTCATTCTGGGAGATCGGATTGGGAGTCGTCAGTAGCCAAGAGGCTTATACTGGTATGGATAGTGATATTATGCCATTGCCGATAGTGGCATTTGAAAATAGGTATATTCAGCTTTCAGGGCCTGAACTTGCGTTTAAGCTGCCCAGTTATGAGTTTAGTGATTCAAATGAGTTTAATTTCAGTATTTTCGGAAGGTATGATTTCCTTGGTTACGAAGAAGGAGATGCACACATTCTGGATGGTATGGAAGGTCGTGATGGTGGCTTCTGGGCAGGCTTTAAAACAGAGTGGCAAAATAGCTTTGCTGATATTAGCGCTGAATTTGCCACTGAAGCCGCTGGTGATAGTAAAGGCAGCAGCTTTAATTTAGCTATAGAAAAAACGTGGCTTTTTAAAGAAAATTTTATGTTGACACCTCGTCTAACTGCTAATTGGCTAGATAGTCATTATATCGACTACTACTATGGCGTGCGTAAAAATGAAGTGACAGTTGGTCGTGGCTACTACAATGGTAAAACCGGTTTCAATGTCGAAGTAGGCGTACTTGGAGGCTATGTGTTCGAGCAAAAACATTTTGTGCTTCTTGATGTTGGCATAACAAGCCTAGCCTCAGAAATTAAAGACAGCCCTTTGGTTGATAGTTCAACCGAGAGTTCTATAGCGTTTGGTTATCTCTACCGTTTCTGATGAACCGTATACTTCTGCTTGAAGATCATGAGCGCTTGGCGCGGTTGATATGTAAAGGGCTAGCAATGGCCGGTATCGTCGCTGATGTATTCAGCCGCATTGATCACGCGATGGCTGCTTTACAGCAAGTTCCTTATCAAGCATTGGTGATCGATCGAGGCGTCCCAGACGGTGATGGCTTATCGTTGTTGCAGCATTTGCGCGCGGCAGGCAATGCCATTCCCTGCTTGGTGCTGACAGCACGCACAGAATTACATGACCGAGTGGAGGGCCTAGACGCCGGAGCGGATGATTACCTTGCCAAACCATTTGCAATGGAAGAGCTGGTCGCAAGGGTGCGAGCGCTGCTGCGCCGCCCTGTAGAAACCCGCACACTGGAGCCTCAGTGCGGCGATTTAACGTTACGACCGGCTGATAGCCTTATTTGTTGTGGAGATAAATGCGAAATTTTGGCCCAGGCTGAAATGCAAATAATGTTACTGCTGGTGCATAGGTATAAAGAGTCGGTACGCCACAGTGCACTGGAAGCTGCTGGCTGGGGGTTAAGCGAAGCCGTTACACCCAATGCGCTGGATGTTACTTTGCACCGGATTCGGCGTAAATTGCTAGCCATTGGTTCACAGCAATGGATAGTGAATAGAAGAGGCATCGGCTATGCGCTTCAGGATAGAAAAAAAACTAAATAGTATCAGTTTTAAAACTTTGCTGGCTTTTTTTGTTAGCATGATATTGAGCATTAGTCTCATTGTTTTCGTGCTGGATGCCGTATATTTTTTCAAGAATAGTATCTTTTCAGAAACTGATGTAAATGATTTTGCTAAGAATTTTTCTCAAGAGATCCTATACAATAAAGAGGGTATTCCAGAAAGAATGGGACTTGAGCTGGAATATCCTTGGCTGTTTGAAAGTTTAGTGCAGGAAGCAGCTTACAGAGTCATTGATCAATCTGGAAAAGTGGTATTATATTCTGCTGCAGGAGCTTCATTTTGGTCTTCCGTTGATATTGCCCATCCAATAACTACTGGACCTTTTAAGTTTGAACATGAAGGTGTGTTAATGGATGCTGCCACAGCAAAGGCAGAAAATGGCGGGAAAAGCTGGTTTGTTCAGCTTGCTGTAAGTAGACGGTTTATGTTTTTTTCTCACGATACATTTGGTTTTCGCTTTGTAAGGAGTGGGGTGGTAATATTTTCTTTAGTACTACTTTTAGTCTTTTTTTTCTGTGCCCATTTTATTGTTCGGCATACACTTAAACCGTTACGTGAACTATCCGAATCGGCTGCGTTAATTTCTCCACGATCTTTGCAGGCTCGGCTTGAAAATAACAATTTGCCGACAGAAATTGCTCCTTTAGTAATCAGTTTTAACCATACGCTTGAAAGGCTTGAACATGGCTATCGCACACAACAAGAATTTCTTTCCACAGCAGCTCATGAATTAAAGACACCGCTGGCGCTAATTCGCACACAGCTGGAGTTAATGGAAGAAACAGAAGAGCGTAACTGGTTGCTAAATGACGCTAATTACATGTCTCGCCAGGTTCAGCAATTGCTTTTATTGGCTGAAACGAGTGAGTTTAATAACTATAACTTTATTGTTGTCGATATTGAATATGTAGTCAATGAGGTAGTATGTTATTTGCAGCGGATGGCTGAAGCTGTGAAAGTTAACTTTGTTGTAAAGGATTATAGTAACGGAAGCCAATGGCGCGCCGACAGGGGGGCACTATTTACCTTGTTGAAAAATTTATTAGAAAACTCTATACAACATGCTCCTGCTGGTACGTCTATTCTGATAGCAATTTATTCTAATAAAATTCAGGTGAGAGATTGGGGGAGTGGCATTGATGAAAGCCAGCTACCACTCTTATTTACTCGTTTTTGGCGAGGAGATCACCGGCGGGATATTGGGGCAGGTTTAGGCTTGTCTATATGTCAGGAAATAGCACATGTTCATGATTGGTCAATTTTTGCCCAAAGGATGGAACCTGGCTTACTCTTTCAGTTGGTTGTGAATATCTCTGACGATTAAGTGGGTTCTCTACCTCGTACTAAATTAAGTGGCCTTTTATTACGCTCTATTTCCTGCTTTTTTCCTGGGTGGAGCGACACCGAACCGGTTATCTCCCCGTTTCGAGTGTTGTCCGACCAACCCAGCGGTTGTGGGTAAGATGCAAAGGAGGGGGCGCATTTTGTAAAGAGTGATTTTGGAGGCTAGTGATAGCATACAGTCGGCTGAAATAGCCTAAAATGGGGGCTGCAGAATAAGTCTTTAAGACGTTATAACTTGCTGACATTTTGCTCGACCTGCGAACTGTGAATCCATCACAATCAACATACCGCAGGGAATAACAGCGTTGTGAGGCGTAACAGGCATGGCTATTAGTGTGTTTGATCTTTTC
>CAXBKC010000263.1:0-6090 GCA_963975615.1 uncultured Oleiphilus sp. | reverse complement strand
TGGGGCGCTTAGAAATATTTACATTACTGATTTTATTTACCCCGTCTTTCTGGAGAAGCTAATAATTGGCAAGCCGTAAATAAAATCAGCACTTAAAAAGAACCATCAAAACAAGTGAGAAGCTTCACGGACGTAAGCTCTTACATAGAATATGATTACTGACTAAAATAATAAATTAAGAACTAACTTTCTAGTCTAACAACAAAACGTAATCCATGCAGTTCTTCTCAGAAGAATAAGCTCTCAGATTGGTCTTAGGTATGCATTTAAGAATTATCTTATTTATTTTATGCATTAGCGTAACAGCTTACGCAAATGAAAGCCCAGACCCATACAGCAGCATAGTCGGGCCTACTAAAAACCTGCCTCCTATTTTTGATCTTCGTGAAAACAACTGGGGAGAAGGCGAAGAATTTAAACTTGATGGTCTATGGCACGCTTACTGGGGTAGCTTTCTAAGTCGAGACCAGATCACAGACACAAATTTAGAGCCTATCCTTTTCCCTGTTCCAGGCGTTTGGAGCGACCAGCCCAATAAAAAAAACCGCTACACTACTTATCAATTTAATGCAGCTGATACCAACCATCGCTCATCAATAGAAACACAAGACAAAGTTCTTCCTGCTCTTGGTTTTATGACCTATCACGCCAAAGTCCTGCTACCAGATTCGTTGGGAAATATTTACCTGTACGTACCTGATATGCCTAGCGCTTATAAGCTTTTTGTAAATGGAGACCTGGTTTCAAGTAATGGTGAGACAGGTTTTTTTCAGAATACTGAAGAGCCAGGTTTTTTACCTAAAGTTGTCAAATTAGACCGCTCCGGCGAACTTGATATTATCATCCACCTCTCTAATTTCCATTACCGTGAAGGTGGCATATGGTTTAGCTTGCGCCTTACAGATGATTCTGGATACTTTAATATGGCGCAAAGACCCATAATTTCTGCGGTCTTTTTCGCCGGCATACTCATAGCAATTGGTTTCTATAATTTTTCGTTCTTTGCTTTTCGCTCCAGAGAAGTAGCAGCACTATACTTTGGGCTATTATGTCTTGCTGTCGGGATTCGTCGACTCTTGATTGACGAACGCGTGCTATATCTTTTTGACTGGTTTAATTGGGCAACGTTACAACGAATTGAACACCTTTGTTTTTATCTCTCACTGCCTTTATTTATGGGCTATTTTACAGCGCTCTACAAAAAGCATATACCAAATAATACACCCAAAATAATATGGACTATAATTAGCCCCTTTGTCTTAATCTGTTTGATATTTACAAACCGTGTTTACACAGAATTAAATGTCGCTTTTCAAGTATTAGTACTAATGTCGATCAGTTTTGCCCTCATTATGTATATAAAAGTAATTCGAGAAAAAGGGGATAACGTCAAAATATTTGGAATCAGTTTATGCATATTAATGCTGACACTAATTCACGACATCATGAAGTCAAATGGACTGATGGACACGAATATCAACATTGCACATTTTGGCATTTTAGCCTTTGTCATTTCCCAATCAATTGCCCTACAGCGCACATATTTAAAAAATTTAGATTTGGTTGAAGCGATGTCGCGACAGCTTAAAATAAGGAATAAAGAACTTATAGAAATGGATGCATTCAAGGATGAATTTTTAGCAACAACATCGCATGAACTCCGTACACCACTTCAAGGAATTTCGGGTTTAGCCAAAATACTTCAAGACGAGGCCGTCGAGAATTTTACTCCGGACCAACAAAATAAAATTGGCCTGATTGCAAAAACGACTCAACGTTTAAGCGTGTTGGTCAATGACATTCTCGATTTCTCAGCCATTAAACACGGTAAACTAAAACTCAATAATGTTCGAGTCGACTTGAAATCTTTAGCAGAATTGACGCTATCAACCGTATCGCCATTATTACGACAAAAACAGATTAAACTCACAGCGAGTATTGCATCAGATGCTAGATTTATTCGGGCTGATGAATTCCGCTTTCAACAGATACTAATCAACTTAATGGGCAACGCCGTTAAGTATACGGAAAAAGGGTTTATCGAACTGGCGAGTTACACCACCAGCGAGCATATCGTAATAGAAATTAATGATACCGGCGTGGGAATTCCCCCAGAAAAACGTCAATCTCTGTTTCGACCTTTTGAACAAATTCATGTTGAGGGCCATATAACAGAAAGCGGAACCGGTCTTGGTTTATCTATCAGCCGCCAATTAGTCGAACTTCATGGCGGAACATTGGATGTTAATAGCCAAGTTGGCCAAGGCACAACGGTCACATTAAGCTTCCCACTAAACATAACACTACCTTCTAACATACCAGAAGTCGACGCCCCCTATTCTACTTTCAATGTAGATCCTAAAGTCGGTATCAACCTAGAGGAAAGCGCTGCTTCAGAACCTCTTAGCCCGAATCCTCAAGGCATATCGCCTGTAGCTGATTCGAATGGGCCAATGGTTTATATTGTGGATGACGAGCCGGTAAATAGAGAGTTACTCAGCAGCCTCTTACTCAAGCAAGGCTACCAAGTTGAACAATTTAATGAAGGCTTAAGTCTGCTTACTCGGTTAAACAAGCAACTACCTGACCTCATTTTACTCGACTTTATGATGCCTAAAATGAGCGGTTTAGAAGTATGTCAGAGCATTCGAAATCAGTACGACAGCTATGAACTCCCCGTTATGATGATCACAGCAAGACATCTAATTCAGGATATTGTTGCTGCACTTGGTGCGGGTGCGAATGATTATTTGATCAAGCCTTACCATGACCAAGAACTGATTGCGCGTGTGAAAAGCCAGTTAAGTGTCAGGCAGTACTGGATTGCTAATCGAGAGAACCAAAAATTAAAAAATGAAATAAAACGTAGAGAAGCCTTAGAAGATGAGTTATCTGAATTAAATGTTCGCTTGCTCAACGCTCTAGATATCAGTACAGACATGATCCTTTTGATCAACTCTCACTATCAAATCGTTTATGCAAATGAGCTTGCCACCGCTGCACTTCAAACTAAGAGTGATTTACATAAAAGTGGCAGCCTCTTAGGAAAAGATATTCAGGACTACTTAGACACTAAATTAAGTACATTGATCCAAAATAGTTTTGAACAAAATGAGCAAGGGGTCACTCATACCGAGACTCGTGATGATCAAGCAGGCTTATTATGGCATGCCACAATTAAATACTTTCAACAAGGCAAGAACCGCTATATCGCATTGATACTACAATCCAGCACCTTGGCTGATAAAGCAGGTCATGAGAACACCTTAGCAAAATTAAGTTATGAATTGAGTGAAAGTAGACAAAAAATTCATGATATCGAAAGCACCTTACGCCACGTACTAGGGCACAATGAAGATGAGGAACAGGAAGAGAATGATGTTGATATTAGCCTCAGCAATGAAAAAAGCATTAAAGATAATAAGCTAGCGATTATTCCGACAAATGAAAATAGCCAGAGAGTTCTTGACAAAAATACACAAGAATCAGCGAAATTACCTCAAACTAAGCCTAATTCAGATACTAAGACTTCGGATGAGCCTAAAGAAAACATTGTCTTACTTCTTAGAACCTCACTCAATCTTTGGGAACGTTATACTAACAAAGGGAAAGTCGAACTTGCCGAGCAAAGCCGTTGTTGGCGGGTATACGTAGACGGTACAACTGTTAAAACCCGTACCTTTGATAAATATCTTAGCGCTAGAAGCATTCCCGCACGGCCTCGATGGCGTGCGGTCGTCAGAACCGCTAACTTTGTTCTAGCTCAATGCCCTTTAGATGAGAATGAAAAAATACTGCTTAACGAACTTACCGCCCGAGTAGAAATTCATTTTAGCTAAAGAAGTAGGTCACTCCTATAGCTCACCAACGAGTCATTCAAACTAAAGTTGAATACTATCCAGTATAAAATTACTTTTTACTAAAGTTTTGAACCCCATCTCACTTATCTTCCTGCAATTAACCTAAACGACCTAAATCAACCTATTTTGACCAAGCTTTTTGAGCCCTAATTTTATAGGCTTACCGATCTTCTCAGAAGAATACTTTGACCAAGAAAATTCGAAGAGTTGAGAAAAGAACTAAATAAAAACAACAATATCAAACAATATAAAACAATATAAAACTTGGAGTCGAAACATGAAAAAGCTAAATTTTAAATTAGCCACCGTCGCATCATTATTGATCTTGGCATTTTCCGTTAACGCTGAAAATTACAGTAATATTTACGTATTTGGTGACAGCTTATCTGATAATGGTAATTTGCGCGCTCTTGCACCGTCTCAAACTTATGGTGACAGATTCTCTAATGGCCCACTTGCTGCTGAAGTCATTGCTGCTGGCTTAGGCTTCTCCTTAACACCATCTTATCACCTACTTGGCGGAACAACAGACAATAACTTTGCGATCGCGGGTGCGAAAGCAATAGATGAAGATGGTAATGAAGCCACACCAGACATCAATCTACCTACACAAGTAAATGCATTTTTACAAATTAATAGTGGTGTCGCTCCTTCTGACGCGCTTTATATAGTGTTGATAGGTGGTAACGATATTCGTGCAGCACGTGAGATACGCGCAGGCGATGTCTTTGCAGCTGATGCAGCTGAACGTCAAGCCATTCGTCAAGCGGCTAACCAAAGCATAGAAAATGCGGTACTTTCTCAAATAGCTCAAATTAATAAGCTAATTGCGTCAGGCGCTAGCAATATTCTTGTTGTAAATGCACCAGACATTGGTGCAATTCCTGAAACAGACTTAATTTCTGGAGCGTTACTTGCAAACGCACAAACAAAACAACAAGAGCGTAAAGCAACTCGTTTACCAAAAGTAGCTACTAAATTGTCAGCAGAATACAACCGAATTCTTGCTCGCAATATTGGTAGTACAGAGCGTGAAACTGGCATTGATATTATCGAATATGATTTATTTGGATTCCTAGCCGATCAAGTTGATAACGCAAGTGATTATGACTATATCAATACTGATGACGCTTGTGTTTATTTTCTTACTCAAGGCTTAGTACTTCACCCAGCTTGTGATAATTATATCGATGCAACTGGCTTTTTATTCTATGACGAAATTCACCCTACAACTGCTGTTCATCAACGTGCAGGCATTGAAATTTTAGGTGTACTAGCTGGACAATAGTTACAATAAAATTAAATTGTGAGTAGAACTTAGGGGGTATTTAGCCCCCTTTTTTATTAAAAAAAGCACAAAATCTTATAAATCTTGTATAGTAATATGCTTTATTTTTCTATGCGAACTCATAATAACTACGATGTTATCTACACACCCAATTTTATATAGTTTTAGACGCTGCCCCTACGCTATGCGAGCACGACTGGCCATTGCCTATGCTCACCAAAAGGTTGAATTACGAGAAGTGGTACTAAAACAAAAACCTAGCTCACTTCTTAACTATTCGCCAAAAGCGACTGTCCCTGTATTAGTTCTCGATGATGGTAAAGTGATTGATCAAAGCATAGATATTATGCGATGGGCCCTAACAAAATCTGACCCAGATAATTGGCAAAAAAATTTACCAGAACAACTGCCCCTAATTAAAAAAAATGATTTCAGTTTCAAAGCCAATTTAGACAAGTACAAGTACGCAGACCGTCACCCAGAATCAGAGTTACATTATAGAGAAGCTTGTTATGATTTTTTGGATGATTTAGAGAGTCGACTACTAGATAAAGGCTATTTATTTGATGATCATTACTGCCTAGCGGATATTGCTATATTTCCATTCATTCGACAGTTTGCACATGTAGATTTAAACTGGTTCGAAGGCGCACAATGGCACAACATTAAGGCCTGGTTAAATGACCTTAAATCATCTGATTTATTTTTAAGCATTATGTATAAATTCCCCCCTTGGTCTGAGCATGACAAACCGACACTTTTCCCATAGATATTGGGAAAAGCTTAGCTAGTCTTTAGGGGCTAATTTAATATGTGTGGTATCTGGGACAGAAACAGGCACAGCCTCTTTAGCCTCAACAAGCTCACTTCCGACAGGCGCTAAGCTCACGTCATCCAAAGCATGATGTTCAATAGTTTCAGCTTTTTTCTCCTCCTCTAAAC
>CAXBKC010000262.1:0-6098 GCA_963975615.1 uncultured Oleiphilus sp. | reverse complement strand
TTGTCCGTAATGGTGGTGCAGTTAATGATCTCGAAAAAAGAGCGAGTTTGCTCCGTCGTGATTCAGTGCATGGCTCCTTTGAAGGTACTATTTCAGTAGAGTCAGAAACCAATACTATTATTGCAAATGGTAATCGAATTCAGGTGATATACTCATCAGGGCCAGATCAGGTTGATTACACGCAATACGGTATCGATAATGCGATCGTTGTGGATAATACAGGTATTTGGCGTGATGAAGCCGGCCTAGGTCTGCACTTGAAATCTAAAGGTGTTGCTAAAGTTCTCCTTACTGCGCCTGGTAAAGGTGCGATCAAAAATATCGTTTACGGCATTAATAGTGATCAAATTGAAAGTGCTGATACGATTCTTTCTGCGGCATCTTGTACTACTAACGCTATTACCCCAGTGCTTAAAGCTATCGATGATAAATTTGATATTATTGATGGTCACGTCGAAACTGTTCACTCTTACACGAATGATCAGAACTTAATTGATAACTATCATAAGGGAAGTCGACGGGGCAGAAGTGCTGCATTAAACATGGTAATTACCGAGACAGGTGCAGCCAAGGCTGTGGCAAAAGCACTACCAAAAATGGAAGGGCGTCTAACAGGTAATGCTATTAGGGTGCCAACACCTAACGTGTCTATGGCTATTCTAAACTTAAATCTTTCAAACGCGACGTCGGTAGATGAAGTGAATGATTATTTACGAAATATCTCGCTTCATTCAAGCTTGCAAAAGCAGATTGATTATTTGACATCAGATGAGGTTGTTTCAACTGATTTTGTTGGTTCTCGTAGAGCCGGTATTGTTGACTCAACTGCAACGATAGTTAGTGGAAAGCGCTTAGTGTTGTATGTTTGGTATGATAATGAATTTGGCTATAGTGCGCAGGTGGTTCGAATCGTTAATCAAATGGCAGGGATTGATTACCCTTGTTTCCCTAAGGCTTAAGCCTTAGTCGATCTAAAACCAGCATAAATTGCTGGTTTTTTTTTCAAAAGTTGGGCTACTCTACATTGGGTATATTAAAAATAAGACGTGGGGCTGCGCATAAAAACTCCGTTATTTTTAAGTCTTTATGTAGCAATATGTCTAGCGCATCACTATAATTGTCGACGATTTTAGGTTCGTTATTCTGTTTGTAGTCTGTTGTTGTTTTTTATTGATTCAATAACGATGCTACTGAATAAAACAAATAGCGGAAAATTCACTTTTTCTCAAGATTAGGCAGGACGAATGGTCAACATTAAGAAAGGCCTCGATCTTCCAATATCCGGTTCGCCCGAGCAAAAAATTACTGATACCAAAGTTGTAAGCAAGGTTGCCTTAGTCGGCTTTGATTATCCTGGAATGAAGCCAACTATGGCTGTTCAGGTTGGTGACTCAGTAAAGAAAGGGCAAGTGTTATTTGAAGATAAAAGAACAGAAGGCGTAAAGTATACCTCTCCAGCAAGCGGTAAGGTTATTGAAATTAACCGCGGTGAAAAAAGAGTATTTCAATCAGTAGTGATTGAGGTTTTAGGTAATGATGCAGTTGACTTCAATAAATTTGACGCTGCCGATCTTTCCAATCTTAATCGTGAACAAGTAAGCTCTAACCTCATTGAATCAGGTATGTGGACGGCATTCCGAACTCGTCCGTATAGTAAAGTGCCCGCCATAGATTCCAAGCCGAATTCAATTTTTGTCACAGCGATGGATACTAATCCGCTAGCTGCAGACCCTGAAGTTGTTATAACTGCTGAACTTGATGCTTTCAATAACGGACTTACGGTTATTGAAAAATTGACTGAAGGAAAGGTTTTTGTTTGTACAAAGCCTAATAGTGATATCAAACTCAACTCTTCTAGTCGAATTGTGAACGAAACTTTTTCAGGTCCACATCCCGCGGGAAATGCAGGAACGCATATTCATTTTGTTGATCCTGTTAGTGATAAGAAACAAGTCTGGGCGATTGGTTATCAAGATGTCATTGCCATAGGTAAGTTTTTTGTTACGGGTGAGTTATACGTTGAAAGAGTTATATCTTTAGCTGGCCCACTTATTAAAAAACCAAGATTAATTAAGACTCGTCTAGGCGCATCATTAACTGAAATCGCTTTAGATGAAGCCTCATCAGATACTGTGCGTGTTATTTCTGGCTCAGTATTAGGTGGAAGAACTTCTAGAGGGCCTGTTGCATATCTTGGTCGTTATGCCAATCAAGTATCCGTGCTCGAAGAGCCGACGGAACGAGAGCTAATGGGGTGGTTGTCTCTAGGTGCGAATAAGTTCTCTGTAATGAATATTTATATCTCTAAGCTATTTTCAGGCAAGCTTTTTAATTTTACTACGACAACAAATGGTAGTGAGCGAGCTATGGTGCCAATCGGCGCTTATGAAAAGATAATGCCTTTAGATATATTACCAACACAGCTACTTAGAGCTTTAATCGTTGGCGATACAGAGCAGGCACAGTTATTGGGTTGCTTAGAGCTTGATGAAGAAGATTTGGCGCTCTGTACCTTTGTATGTCCAGGTAAATACGAGTATGGCCCGATATTAAGGGATAATTTGGCTCGTATAGAGAAAGAGGGTTAAACATGGGACTTCGATCAATATTTGACAAAGTAGAGCATCACTTTGAAAAAGGCGGTAAGTTTGAAAAAATGTATCCTCTTTACGAAGCAGTAGATACAATTTTTTATTCACCATCAAGTGTTACTAAGACTTCATCACACATTCGTGATGGCATTGATTTGAAAAGAATCATGATTACCGTCTGGGCATGTACTTTTCCTGCCATGTTTTTTGGTATGTGGAATGTCGGTTTTCAGGCAAACTCTGCTATCGCAGCAGGAGTAGGGACGATACCAACAGATTGGCATAGTCTTTTCTTTATAGGTCATGATGCAAGTAATTGGCTACATAACTTAGTCTATGGCGCAAGTTATTACCTACCAATATATGCAACAGCTTTTATTGTTGGTGGCTTCTGGGAGGTTTTATTTGCGACAGTTAGACGTCATGAAATAAACGAAGGCTTTTTTGTTACCTCCATCTTGTTTGCCTTAATTTGTCCTCCAGATGTTCCATTGTGGCAAGCCGCTTTAGGTATTTCCTTTGGTGTTGTAATAGGCAAAGAAATTTTTGGTGGTACTGGGAAAAACTTCTTAAACCCTGCATTAACTGGTCGTGCTTTCTTGTTTTTCGCATATCCCGCGGAAATGTCAGGCGATGCGGTTTGGGCGGCAGTTGACGGCTTTAGTGGTGCAACAGCGCTTAGTGTTGCTGCAGCAAGCGGTGTCGATGGTTTAAGTTGGAGTGATTCATTCTTTGGCTTTGTTCAAGGATCCATTGGAGAAACATCCACATTAGCTATTTTGCTTGGCGGTGCAGTACTAGTTGCTACCAAAATTGCATCTTGGAGAATTATCTCTGGCGTATTGGGTGGCATGATCGCAATGGCTACTCTGTTTAATTTGATAGGTTCAGATACGAACCCCATGTTTAGCGTACCGGCTCATTGGCACCTAGTTATGGGTGGTTTCTGTTTTGGTATGATCTTTATGGCTACCGATCCTGTCTCTGCTGCCATGACAAATACTGGTAAGTTTGTTTTTGGTGCACTTATCGGTGTGATGGTTGTGTTGATTAGAGTAGTAAACCCTGCCTTCCCTGAAGGTATGATGTTAGCAATTTTGTTTGCTAACCTTTTTGCTCCTTATATTGATCATATCGTTGTTCAAGCAAATATCAAAAGGAGGTTGGCACGTGTCTAATAAAGAATCGACCCAAAAGACCCTACTAGTTGCCTTTTTATTGTGTTTAGTATGTTCCGTTATTATTTCTGGTTCAGTTGTATTATTGAAGCCAATTCAAGAAATTAACAAGGCACTTAACCTAAAGGCCAATATTCTTTCTGCTGCAGGTTTACTACCAGAAAGTGGTAAGTCGGCAGATATTGAAGAAGCATTTACCAAAATTGAAGCCAAGATAGTAGACCTTGATTCTGGTGAATATGTTGAACCTCAGATTGTTGGAAGAGAAAAAGCACTTTCATATGATCAAAGAAAAGCAGCTAAGAACCCTAAGTTGTCTGACCCTCTTTCCGGAGATGACGATATCGCAAGTATTAAGCGTCGGGTGAAGTATGCAAAAGTTTATTTAGTTAAAGGTGGAAATGACTTAGAAACTATTATTCTACCGATTAGTGGTTATGGTTTGTGGTCGACTCTTCATGGCTTTGTTGCCTTAGAGAAAGATGCAAACACAATCGTTGGTTTAGGCTTCTATGAGCATGCAGAGACACCAGGCTTAGGTGGTGAAGTTGATAATCCGCGGTGGAAGGAATCTTGGTCAGGCAAAAAACTATTTGATTTAGAAGAGAGTGTAGAGCCTAAGATTCACTTATTGAAAGGTTCTGTCGATAAGTCAAGTAAAGGTGCTGACTATCAAATTGATGGGCTCGCTGGTGCAACACTGACTAGCCGAGGTGTTACAAATTTAATTCAATTCTGGGTGGGTGAGAACGGATTTCAGCGTTACTTGAATCGCCTGAGAAAGGAGGCTTAAGATGAGCGAACAAAGCATTAAGAAAGTTCTTTTTGAACCTGTTTTCAGTAATAACCCTATAGCTCTTCAAATACTAGGTATTTGTTCAGCTCTAGCAGTAACGACCAGCATGGAGCTATCTGTCGTTATGGGGTTGGCTGTTTGTGTCGTTACTGGTCTATCTAATCTATTTATAGCAACAATCAGAGCGCAAATCCCGTCTAGTATAAGAATCATCGTGCAGATGACAATTATTGCATCGTTGGTAATTTTGGTTGATCAAATCTTGAAAGCATATGCATACGAAACCAGTAAGCAGCTTTCAGTCTTTGTTGGCCTTATTATTACTAACTGTATCGTAATGGGCCGTGCCGAAGCATTTGCGATGCAAAATAGTCCGGGTATCAGTTTCCTAGATGGTGTTGGTAATGGCTTGGGTTATATGGCAATTTTATTAGCAGTTGCTTTCTTTAGGGAGTTGTTAGGTGCAGGTAAGTTATTTGGTATAGAGATACTACCTACCATTAATGATGGTGGTTGGTATGTTCCGAATGGCCTGCTTTTATTGCCGCCAAGTGCTTTTTTCATAATAGGCTTGTTGATTTGGGCCTTGCGTGGTTGGAAGAAAGAGCAAGTAGAGGCTGCGGATTATAAAATGTCATCTCACACTGTTAAGGAGGCATTTTAATGATTGAGCATTATATAAGCTTATTTGTTAAAGCCGTATTTGTAGAAAACATGGCTTTAGCCTTCTTCTTAGGTATGTGTACCTTTTTGGCTATATCGAAGAAAATCCAGGCAGCAACAGGATTAGGTATTGCTGTGGTGGTAGTTCTTGCGATTACTGTTCCTGTTAATAATCTGATTTATACCTATTTGCTGAAAGAAGGTGCGCTAGCTTGGGCTGGTTATCCAGACGTTGATCTTAGCTTTTTGGGTCTTTTGACATATATCGGCGTTATTGCAGCACTTGTTCAAATCTTAGAAATGGTATTGGATAAGTACTTCCAGGATTTATACAACGCACTTGGCGTATTTCTTCCTTTGATCACAGTAAACTGCGCAATTTTAGGTGCGTCTTTGTTTATGGTTGAGCGAGATTACGACTTTGGCGAAAGTGTTGTATATGGTCTTGGGGCTGGTGTCGGGTGGGCTCTTGCAATTATTGCTCTGGCTGGTATTCGTGAAAAGCTAAAATATAGTGACGTGCCTGAAGGTCTACGTGGTTTAGGTATTACCTTTATTACAGTTGGTTTGATGTCACTTGGATTCATGTCTTTCTCAGGTATCTCTCTTTAATGAGGGGTACTCGAGTGAGTGTATTTAAAAAGGTATTGATATGAATGCAGAAATAATATTAGGCGTTGTCATGTTTACCGTGATAGTGCTGTCATTGGTTGCCATTATATTGTCAGCTAGAGCGAAATTGGTAAGCACTGGTAACGTATCTATTGTTGTTAATAAAGATACAAGTAAACCAATTGATACGCCTGCAGGTGGAAAGTTACTACAAACATTAGCTTCAGAAGGATTGTTTTTATCTTCTGCATGTGGTGG
>CAXBKC010000261.1:0-6103 GCA_963975615.1 uncultured Oleiphilus sp. | reverse complement strand
CTTATCTCATTAGATAATAGAGCATTAAGTTTCTAAAATAAGTATGCCTTTATTGCTAAATTTTTTGTATCAGGTATTTCCAACGACGTTGTCGGTGTCTATAGAGAACGTTTGCGAACAGCCATATGAATGGAGTAAATATCCCTGCGTTTATTTCAACAGTGTCAGTATAGAAGCAGCTGAATTCTCTATTTACCTCGAATTTTATTTCGTGATTCCAGCTTTGAATTATACCGCCTTTTTCTTCAGTAGAGATAACTATCGATTCATCAGATATTAAGATAAACCGTAAGGAATGTTTCCAAGCAGGTATTATTCCGAACAATTTAAGTCGCGTATTTATAGTATCGCCTTCTCTCCATTGCTTAGGGAATTGATGACCAACTATTTTATTTACATAAAATATATTGGAATAAATAGTCATCAATTATAGTACGGTGTCGTACCTGTCGAGAATTTATAATTAATAACGGAGATTCACTGGTTCTAATTTCGCGGGAAAGGTAAAGGTTCACCCACACATAAGGGTGGCTATAATATGAACCTTTGGTTATGTTTTCTTCACTGATAGTTTTTTTAAAATACCACACTCATTTACTGTGCTTTTAAGTGAGCAGCTATCACGAAGCGAGCGTAATTGTTCTTGAAGATGCTTTAGCTCTTTTATGCGTAACGCTACTTGCTCGATATGACTGTCTACAATTTTGTTTACGGTATCACAAGTGATGTCAGGTTGTTGTTTTAACTCTAATAGAGTTCTGATCTCTGCTAATGAGAGATCAAGGTTACGACAATGCTTGATTAATTTTAACTGTTCAATAGCCGCTAAACCATAAATTCTATAGTTTCCGTCACTTCGCTGCATGGTTGGTAATAATTGTTCTTTCTCGTAATATCGTATTGACTGTACAGTACACCCAGTTAATGTCGCTAGCTCACCTATTTTCATATAATTAACCTCAGTACTTGACTCTATAGTTACTATATAGTTTAAGCTGAGTATCATTCAAAGTAAAAAAGAGTTATTTGATGATAAATAGACAGGGCTGGCAATTAGAAAGCGAAGTCAACAATGGTTCTCCTTTACATCTAGAGAAAACTGAACCTGCCTATATCAGTCAGTTTATGGTTACTAAGATGGACTGTCCTTCTGAAGAACGAATAATTCAAATGGCGCTAGAAGGTTTGATGCATGATCTAGCGTTAGAATTTGATATACCCAACCGTAGACTTAAAGTCTTTCATAATGGCAATCTTGAAGCTATTCAGTCATGTCTAGAATCTCTTAATTTAGGCGCTGAGATTGAACGTACGTTCAATATTGATCGTAGTGAATTTTTACAGGCTAAAGCTTCCGAAAATGTTACGAATTTAAAAGAAGGCGTCATCCTCAAATATTTATTAGCCATTAATGCAACCATGTTTGTTGTTGAGTTAATCGCCGGTTGGCTTGCTCAATCAACCGGACTTATCGCCGACTCGCTGGATATGTTTGCTGACGCTGCAGTCTATGGTGTAGCACTCTATGCTGTAGGACAAAGTGCTAGAAAGAAGTTGCGGGCCGCGCATCTTTCTGGTTGGCTTCAGGTCGTGTTAGCATTAGGTGCACTAACAGAAGTGTTGCGGCGATTTATTTTTGGCAGCGAACCAGCATCAATACTAATGATGACTTTAGGACTTATTGCTTTGATAGCCAACGTGACGTGTTTGGTGTTGATTTCGAAAAGCAAGGATGACGGAGCACACATGAAGGCTAGCTGGATCTTTTCAGCGAATGACGTGATTGCTAATATGGGTGTTATTTTGGCAGGTATACTTGTCTCAGTGACCGGATCACGCTATCCTGATTTGCTTATTGGCTTGGTGATTGCCATAATCGTTTTAGTTGGCGCCCACCGTATTTTGAAATTAAAGTCCTGAACAAACCGGACATTTAAAACCTTGCTAAAGCAAGACTATGCTAAATCCTAGGTTACTTTATGTTTAAACATTGGATATCTTATTTACTTATAGCTTTGATTGCCTGTCAATCAGTGCTAGCAGTTGCGGATAACCATGAAACACAAGTTACCTTTCCAACAATTAACCTTAATCAAGCAGATCTTGTTCAAAGTGATCCAACTGTCAACAATATAAATGAACAAGACACCTTAGAGCTTATTAGTGTCAATACAACTAGCTGTGATCACTGTGGTTTCTGTCATCATGGGCAGCCAGTTCCATCACACTTAACGTTCTCTACGTTACTTAACCCATCTTTAGACAAAGTCCAATACAATGATGCTGCACCTTGCAGCCCTCTATTTTCCTTTTACCGCCCGCCCAAAGTTTAACTCTACGTTTACATCAACCTATTTGCATTGGGTTTTTTGCCCGTAATGCGCAATATTATTTCGTAAATTAAACGTGGTATTTTACATGGTTATTACTTTCGTAACGCCTACGATATTCGTAAGGCACAGGCAGCATTGTATTAAAAAAATGGTATTTTTATTCTTCTTTTTTATCTGGCAAATCTCTTTTGCTCAAGCTGAAGTCGCTTATAACAGTCTCACGCTCAACACAGCACTAAAGCGTACTATCGAACAAAATCCATCCTTAAAGGTATTTGAGTTTCGCAATGCTGCCCTGAACGGGCAGATGGAAATGGCAGGCTTAAATCCTGCTTATGAGTTGGGAATTGATGCTGAAAACTTTCTAGGTTCAGATGAATTAAGAGGGCTCGAAGGTGTAGAACTTAGCGTTTCGCTTTCGTCAGTATTAGAAATGGGCGATAAACGCGCTGCGAGACAAGGTATTGTTTCTAATAGTCGATTTGTTCTAGATGCCCAGCGACAAGTCGAGTCACTGGCTTTGTTAGGTGAGGTGACCCGGCGTTATGTTGATGTTCTTGCTACTCAAGAGCAAGTCTCTCTTGCGCAAGAAGCGAATGAGCTTGCAGCTGAAACGCTAGCAATCGTTAGAAAACGAGCTAAGGCTGGAGCTACCCCCGATGCTGAGGTAAAGCGTGCTCTAGCTGCTGCTGCGCAAGCACAATTAACCCTGCAATCCTCACAACAACAGCTTGATTATTTAAAAGTATCACTTGCGGCACTTTGGGGCGATGAAAAACCCAATTTCTCAAGTGTTGAAGGCGATTTATATCATTTTGGTACAGATGTGGACTTTAAAACACTTTTTGCAAAAATGGAGAATAATCCAGCTATAGAAATTTACGCTGCTGAAGAGAGGCTCAGGGATGCAGATATGCGTCTTGCCAAAACACAATCGAAAGCCGATATAAGTTGGTCGCTAGGTGTACGTCGCTTCCAAGCAAGCGATGATGCAGCTCTGGTCGCCGGTTTTAGTATGCCGCTGTTCTCTTCAAGAAGAAATTCAGGCGCTGTCTCGACCGCACTCGCTCAACGCAACGAAATTACTGTGCAAAAAGAAGTAGCGCTACTGGATATGCACACTCAATTATTCAGGGCATTTCATAATAGAAGACAAGCGATTCTCGCTGCAAAAGAGCTGCAACGCACCATTATCCCTGCATTGAGTGAAGCTCTAAAAGAAACGCAGGTGGCCTATCAGAGAGGTCGCTACGGCTATCTGGAATATGTTTCTGCAAGGCAGGAATTACTTAATGCCCGCCGCACACTGATCGAATCAGCCTCTTCTGCACTCACGTATGCTGCCGAAATTGAACAGCTGACAGCAGAGCCCTTATCCGCCACACAATATGGTGAACCAACAAAATTCTCAGGATCCGTACGATGAATATAAACAATATTATTAAAACATCTATCTTAAATACGATTTTTACTTTCATGCTCTGTTTTGCATCAACAGTGTCATTAGCAGAAAGCGGTCATGGCGATGAGGAAGAACATGATGAAGGAGAGGGTCATATCGAACTGTCACAAGAACAAATCAAGCATGCAGGTATCAGCCTTTCTCGTGTCGGATCTAGCAATATTCGTGAGATTCTGCCCGTATATGGCGTCATTACTCGAAATGCAGAACAAGCACAGTCAGTTAATGCTCGCTTTGAGGGGGTTGTTCGCTCAGTAAAAAAGAGTATAGGGGATCAAGTCAGTAAAGGTGATGTACTGGTCACGGTTGAAGCGAATGAAAGCTTTAAAACCTACTCTGTTTTTTCAGCTATGAAGGGAGTTATTACGCAACGTAACACTAATATAGGTGAACAAACTGCGGATAAAGTTTTATTTGTTATAGAAGATTTCTCCACTGTTTGGGTAGATCTATCATTATTTCCTGAGGACGTTAGTAAGGTCCAATTAGGACAAACGGTGAGAATTAAAAGCGCTAATAATACCATCTCTGGCGAAGGAAAGGTTATCTACATTTCCCCTCTAGGGAATGGAAATAACCAGTCCACGACAGTACGCGTATTACTTAGCAATGAAGATAATATGTGGAAGCCAGGACTTTTTGTTAAAGCTGACATCACCTTATCGGAAACCTTTGCATCCACTGCCATTTTGAGTGCCGCTGTACAGTTGGTGGAAGGGAAGACAATAATTTTCGTCAAAGGAGAAGAAGGATTTGAACCGCGCGAAATAATTCTAGGGCGTAGCGATGGCGAGTTCAGTGAAGTTCTATCTGGATTGAACGCTGGAGAAACCTATGTTGCTAAAAATAGCTTTGTTTTGAAATCAGAAATGGGCAAGGAGGATGCTGAACATGGACATTAACCACATCCGCCACATTACGATACACCGTCGTAATCTTTTGCCACCAGCACTAGGTCATTTTGTAGTACTGGTAATAGCTCGAAACCATAAAAGGGCCTCACTATGATCGATAAACTCATTCAATTTTCTATTGCTCGCCGTTGGTTGGTGATGTTTTTTGTACTCGTCGTCGCTGCGCTGGGCATTTGGAATTATCAAAACTTGCCGATCGATGCGGTGCCCGATATCACGAATGTGCAGGTGCAAATCAATACCGAAGCGCCGGGGTACTCACCTCTAGAAGTTGAGCAGCGCATTACCTATCTGGTCGAGCTTGCAATTACCGGCTTACCATACGTGGAAAGTACTCGTTCTTTATCGAGATACGCGCTCTCTCAAGTCACTGTTGTGTTTGAGAAAGGTACCGATATTTACTTCGCTCGAAATTTGATTAATGAGCGCTTGCAGCAGGCCAAAAGTGATATGCCATCAGGCATTGAACCGGTGATGGGGCCTGTTGCCACTGGCCTTGGAGAGATATTCCACTATGCAGTTCATGCAGATGAGTCTGCCCGTCAGTCAAATGGTGACAAGTATGATGCCACCGCACTGCGAACCTTACAGGATTGGGTAATTCGTCCCCAATTAAGGTTGGTACCTGGCGTGACAGAGATAAATACCATTGGTGGTTTTGAAAAGGAGTTTCATATCACCCCAGAACCATCTCAGCTTTTGGCATTTAACCTCAGCTTTGATGACTTGGTAGAAGCGGTAGAAAAAAATAATGCCAATGTGGGTGCAGGTTACATTGAAAAAAATGGCGAACAATATTTGATTCGGGCTCCGGGACAAGTTGCTGATATTGCGGCAATTCAGAAGATTATTGTTGCTCACAAAGACGGTATTCCTATAACCATAGCAGATGTCGCTGATGTTGGTTTTGGCAAACAACTCCGAACCGGAGCAGCAACTCGTGATGGTGAAGAAACTGTCCTTGGCACAGCGGTCATGCTGCTTGGCGGAAATAGTCGCAGTGTATCAGAAGCTGTTTCAGCGAAACTGATAGAAATTAATAAAACTCTACCCGAAGGGATCACTGCTGAGCCAGTTTATAACCGAACAGTTTTGGTCGATAAAACCATTGCAACTGTACAGAAAAATCTGCTTGAGGGTGCGGTACTGGTCGTTGTGGTTTTATTAGTCATGCTGGGCAATGTCCGTGCGGCATTACTCACAGCGATGGTCATCCCGCTCTCCATGTTAATGCTTATGACGGGCATGGTGCAAACAAAAGTCAGTGCCAATCTGATGAGTTTAGGGGCACTGGATTTTGGTCTTATTGTCGATGGTGCAGTTATCATCGTGGAGAACTGTATTCTCAGATTGGCTGGTCGTCAGCATCACTTGGGTCGAACACTTAAATTGGA
>CAXBKC010000260.1:0-6110 GCA_963975615.1 uncultured Oleiphilus sp. | reverse complement strand
CCGAAGATTCAATTCGAATCATTGTCGATATGTATGAATACTGTTTGCACAACATCCCTTCTTGGAATGCTTCAAATATTTGTTCTTACCACCTTCAAGAAGCAGGCGCGACGCCGGTTCAAGAATTAGCCTTTGCACTCACCACCGCTATCACGATTCTTGATGCGATTAAGGAAAGAGATTGCTTTACTGAAGAAGAATTTGAACGCTGCGTTGGCCGTATTTCTTACTTCGTCAACGCGGGTATGCGTTTTGTTGAAGAAGTCTGCAAGATGCGTGCTTTCTGTGAAATGTGGGATGAAATTACCACTGAACGCTACGGTGTTAAAAATGCTAAATATCGTCGTTTCCGCTACGGCATTCAGGTAAATTCCTTGGGTTTAACCGAAGAGCAACCCGAAAATAATGCATGGCGCATCTTGATAGAAACACTTGGTGTAACACTAAGCCGAAATGCGCGCTGTCGTGCACTACAGTTACCGGCATGGAACGAAGCACTTTCTCTACCAAGGCCATGGGATCAACAATGGTCATTGCGTTTACAGCAAGTCATGGCTTACGAAACAGACTTACTTGAATACCCTGATATATTTGATGGTTCACTTGTCATCGAATCAAAAGTAAAAGATTTAAAAGAAAAAGCCTTTGCTGAGATTAATAAAATTATTGATATGGGTGGTGGTGTTGAAGCGATTAAAACTGGCTATATGAAGTCTGCACTTGTTGCCTCTCAAGGTGAGCGCATGAGCAAACTCGTTAAAGGCGAACAAATCGTTGTCGGTAAAAACAAGTGGACTGACGGTTTAGAATCTCCACTAGTTAAAGATAGCGATGGCGGTATCTTTATGGTTGACGCTGATGCAGCCCAACGTACCATCGATGCCTTAAATAAAACCAGAGCTGAACGAGACCCAGCACGCGTAGAAGCGGCATTAGCAGACTTAGCCAAAGCCGCAAAAGATGGTATCAATATGATGCGAGCATCTATTGAATGTGCAAAAGCACGCGTAACAACTGGCGAATGGTCAGACACTTTGCGTGACGCCTTTGGTGAATTCCGTCCACCAACAGGCGTAGAAGGCCAAGCTCTTACTATTGAGTCAGATACACTAGACGAAGTGCGAGCCAAAGTTGAAGCCTTCATTGAAAAGCATGGCTATCGCCCGCGTATGGTAGTAGGTAAGCCAGGCTTAGATGGCCATTCAAATGGTGCAGAAATGATTGCCGTTGCTGCTCGCCATGCCGGCTTTGATGTTATTTACTTTGGTATTCGTTTAAGTGCAGCTGACATTGTTCAGTCAGCATTAGAAGAAAATGTTGATGTCATTGGTATTTCTTTACTTTCTGGCTCACATAACGAAATAATTGATCAATTATTTGAAGAACTAGAAGCAAATAATGCGAAAGATGCCATCCCTGTCATTTTAGGCGGTATCATTCCAGCTCCTGATTTTGAATCATTAAAAGCAAAAGGTATTAAGCGGATTTTCACACCAAAAGATTTCGACCTGATGGCTGTGATGAATGACATTATGGATGTTGTCAATGAACAAAAATCAAAGTAAGCCTAGCAACAAAACCTCAACTGAAGTTTTGATAGAGCAAACTGAAAACAAACTAATCACAGAAATGAGTCAGGAGATTTCTCCTGATTTGATTGGTTTACTCGAGCAAGCAAAAGGCCTTGAGAAGTGGCCTATTGCGCGCTTGATATCGATTTTTGAGCGCAATACTGAAGAAAACTTTATCACTCGTCATCAAATTATTTCGTATTTGGATGGGCGCCCTGAAGAATTCAATAAACAAGCATTAGTACTGGGTGTCACAGGCACGCCTGGTGCTGGCAAGTCTAGTTTGATTGGTGAAACCTGCTTAAAACTGCTCGAACTAAAACCGGACATTTCTATTGCCGTGTTAGCGATTGACCCTTCAAGCCACGAATCTGGCGGCGCACTATTAGGCGATAGAACACGCACCATCTTCCCCATTAAAGATAATCGCTTGTTCTTTCGCTCCCAAGCCTCACAGCAAGACTTAGGTGGCTTAAGCAAACAAACCTTCCATGTCTCTCGCCTACTTCGAAAACTATTCGACATTATTATTATCGAAACTGTTGGTATTGGTCAGAGTGAAATTGAAATTCAAAGGCTGAGTGATCATACCTGCCTAGTCATGCAGCCACTTGCTGGTGATCAGGTTCAATTTATGAAAGCTGGCATTATGGAAGTTCCAAACACATTCATCATTAATAAGTGCGATGAAGATGCGCTCGCAAAAAAGAGCCTACACCTCCTTAAGTCCAGCCTCAAATTGGCTCAAATTTATGTGCATAATCCAGCATCAGGAAGTACTGAAACTCCAACTCCAAGAAAGATTTTTCTAACCAGTGCAATTAAGAGAAAAGGCATAGATGAACTCTCACACTATATTCTAGAAACTAGTCAAAGTGCTGTTTCAACTGAGAGTATAAAAAAACAGGAAACGTATTTTCTGAAAAAATGGATTCGTTACGCCTATGGTGAATTTGGGCTAAATATTTATCAACACCTTAACGGCGATGAAATTTTGAAAGACGGTACATTCGAAGAAAAAGAATTAAAATTCAAACATTTAATTGGGCAATTTCTTACCCACTTGCAGTAATAATAAACCCAAGTATGCTTTAGTCAAATTAGGACAGTCGTACACACAACAATAAAAATAAAGCCAGAAGCCAAGTTTCTGAAGGACTAACAATAAGTTAAAGCTTCCAATATTTTTATACAAATTACTCAACTTAATTACGAGGATATTACTATGAGCAAAGAACTTTATGATATCGGTACTGCCCCTCCTGTGGGTGAAGTTCCACCTAAAATGCATGGCTGGTTAATTCGCCAAGATCGTTTTGGCAAGCCGATGAAAGCCTTCGAGAAAGAAGTAATCGACACACCAGCAATTAAAGATGACGAAGTGTTAGTCTATGTTATGGCTGCCGGCGTAAACTACAATAACGTTTGGGCAGGCCTAGGCGTGCCGGTTGATGTTATTGGTTCAAGAATGAAGCAAGGTGAGCCAGAAGCGTTCCATATTGGTGGCTCCGATGCATCTGGTATCGTCTATAAAATTGGTAAAGATGTTACCAACGTAAAAGTTGGCGATGAAGTCGTCGTTCATTGTGGTTCTTGGGATAAAAACGCCCCTTCTGTTAAAAACGGCAAAGACCCTATGTACGATCCAAGCTTCCGTATCTGGGGTTATGAAACCAACTACGGTAGTTTTGCTCAATTCACTAAAGTTCAAGACCACATGGTTCTGCCTAAACCAAAACACCTTAACTGGGAAGAAGCAGCAAGTTATATGCTTGTAGGCGCAACCGCTTACCGTATGTTAATGGCTTGGGCACCAAACAATGTTAAGAAAGATGATGTGGTATTAATTTGGGGTGGCGCTGGCGGTTTAGGTTGTATGGCTATCCAAATTGCAGCAGCTATGGGCGCAAAGCCTATTGCAGTGGTATCAGATGAAAGCAAGTTTGATTACTGTATGAAGCTAGGTGCTGTTGGTTGTTTGAACCGTAAAGATTTTGACCACTGGGGCATGATGCCGCACTGGAAAGACGAATCAGCTTATGCTCAATGGGCTAAAGGTGCACGTAGCTATTTGGGAAATTCTAGGTGAGCGTCGTGGTGTTGACGTTGTCTTTGAGCACCCAGGTGAAACAACGATTCCAACCTCTATTTTCGTCTGTGAAACAGGCGGCATGGTAGTTGTTTGTGCGGGTACCACCGGCTTTAATGCAACACTAGATTTACGTTACCACTGGATGCGTCAGAAGCGTCTTCAGGGTTCACACTTTGCAAATGATGATCAAGCAATTGGTATCAATGATTTAGTCATCGCAGGAAAAGTTGATCCGTGCATGTCTAAAGCATTCACTTATGATGAGCTACCTGAATCTCACCAGTTGATGTATGACAATAAGCATCCTCACGGAAACATGTCGGTGTTAATTGGTGCGCCTGATTTTGGTCTAGGTGCTAAAAAGTAAGTTATTTTTATTGCTGTAACTAAAAGCGATTAGCCTAAAAAAGGCTAAGCGCTTTTTTATTTTTACTGACCTTAAAAAAGATCAGACAAAGTATGATTTCAGGTCTCACTTGCGTGATTGATTCGGGTTTCAGCGAAAACTTTGTTGTTACTTCAATATGGCCAACGTGAAATTATTTTTTATTTCATTAATTTCTAAGAAATTTTGTCATGATGAAGTTAAAACTTAAAAAATGGCCGTTATATGCATAACGCTGCTAGGATCAATGTCAGCGGTTGTTGCCCATATTGGTACTGTATCAAGTCATATAGTTCGATAAATATTAGTTGTTAGTTATACTAGTGATATCTTGGTGTTTCGCTGGTTTTGAATAGCTATGATATTGAATACTAAACAAACAAAAAATAAAGTAGTAAGAGTATGAGTCTATCAAAAAAATGTTGGTTTGTTGCGCTCTTAGTAACGTGCATTACTAGCATCTCTTCAGCAGGTAGTACCAACAAATTAAGTATTGCTTTGTTAAATTTTTGTCCTCTCCACTGCATTGATTCAGACAATTTAATGGTTCAGGAACGCCCAGGGTATGCCGTTGAAGTTTATCAAAAGATTTTTGGTGCAATTGGGTATGATGTTGATTTTCAGCCAGTCCCATTTAATAGAGGAATGATCGAAGTCAGTGAAGGCAGGATCGATGCCATTAGCGGACCCTTGAAATTTGATACAGAAGCCTTGAAAGTTAAAATCAGACAAGAGCCTTTGATTGGCCCGCTATACAACGAACTAATCTACCCTAAAAGAAGTATCGGGATTCATCATTCTTCATGTGTCTTTGTCCATTCAGATGCTGAATGGGAGTACACAGGGCTGTCGTCGTTAGATGGAAAAATAATAGGCGCTGGGAAAAGTTATGACTACGGTAAAGAAACCAATCTTTATTTAGAAAATCGTTTGGCAAAAGATAGTGATTCTGTGGTGCTCCTCACTGGTAATTCTGTCTTTGCTAAAAATCTGAAGAAATTAGAACATAAGCGTGTTGATGTCGTCCTTATGGATAAAGTCAGCGGAAGGCACGCTATACAAACTGCAGTTAAAAAAGGGGAACTTGGACAAGATCTGATAAAGTTATCAGGATGTTCCGGAATGCCTGCAAGTTTATATTTAGCCTTTTCTGTCCATACTCCTGATATATCGAAGCAACTCGCATCGACATTTGATAAAGGCATTGAAGGTCTACGAAAGTCTGGTGAATTAAAAGAAATTTTATCAAAATATGGTCTTCAAGACTGGTCTTCCTTAATAACTGAAAATAATTAAGAGCAGTCGTTATTTAAAATAGTTTTAGAGCTCGTCTCATTTTCATTTTTTAACCACTTTATGTAGATTTTAAACAAGGCCCCCAAATATACAGCAACTCAAAGTGGTCTTTTATCCTTATCTAAACAACAATTCCCTAAGACAATGTGTTCTCACCTGCGCAAGAATGACCTTTTATCGTACCGATCGCCTCATCAAAGATGACATGACCTATGATCACTAGCTGCGATAATCCATACCGACAGGTTCCCCAATCAACAAAACCAGGTTGCTTATTTACTCAAGCTTGATATAGCCATGAAGTACTCTTTTATCATCCGATTAGCCCATGGTTTTGCAGTAAAGCCTTCAAGATAGGCGCAATGACTTCCTCTTGAGGTGATGACTAAAATAAGATTCTCCATTCTTTGCATGCGATCAAGATGCTCATAGACATTTTCAATATGACACACCGGGTCGTCTTTTGAATTCAATATCAATATGGGTATTTTGATACCTTCAAAGACCTCAGACGGATTAGACTTCTGCATATACTCTTCTGTACTCGAGTTACCTGCCAACTCATAAAGATGTTGATGAAATTCATGTAGATCATTTGAATTATTCAATACATCAAAGGTTTCTAGGTGCTTAATGACATCTTCATTCGGTGAAATAAACAGCCTATTGAGTTTCTTCGCCATCATCTTGCTATAAAACGGTTTGGCGCGGGAAAAGGCATTGCGCATATCGTAGGCAGGGCAATATGCCATCGCTGCTTTTATCG
>CAXBKC010000259.1:0-6122 GCA_963975615.1 uncultured Oleiphilus sp. | reverse complement strand
TGGTTGATTGCGCCGATTTTTGGAATCACGCGTGACTTTGTCAAACGCAACGTGGGTTACCCAATTGAGTTTGACAACTCTCGAGCAAAGGAAGCATTAGCGCTTGAATTCGCAACGGTGGAGAAAACTGTTGTCGATCACGCTCAACAGATTATCGATGATGGTTTGATTTAGTACCTCGATTAAGAGTGTGCTGAAACTTAGGAATCTAGCCACCGAACTTTGGGTGGCTTTTTTTGAGTCAATAAGTGTCGCTGCGTTTTGTAATGCACGGGTTAACCTTCGGTTAAATAATGTCCACTAGATCTTAGGAAGTCATGTAGTTTAAGCTAAACTTGCATCATCTGCTGACCTAGGTGAAAAGAAGCTCAGGACGGCTTGCAGTTGGCTCTCCAACTAGGCGATAGGTTCGACAGAAATTTCTGTGCCTCAGTGCGCAGCCTTGAGTGGGCGCGAGGACCAGTGAATGGACCGAATAGTCCACTCGGAACCGTTCTTACTTAAGACGGCCAATTCTGCGGTTGCAAGATTGATCGATCTGCCACGAAATGTTCCACTTCGAGTTGCGATCGAACTTACCCACGCGACATCACCTACCACCTTCACGCTGAGCTCGCCGCGTATTTCGGGCACGGCCTTCGCGAACTCGATGTCGCGCTGAAGGTGATGTGACAGGTACTCATCTCTTGTCTCTCTAGAGCCACCTTCGAGAATCACGACGTCGACTGCCAATAGCTTCACTAATTGTGCAGTGTCTCCTGACTTCAGCGCCTCATGGTAGCCACGTATCGCAGCTTCGACAGACGCTCGATCTGTGTTCGAGGTCTGGCTGAATGTGGCCGAAGAAAAGGTAACAAGTGCCACAAGGACTAATAGAGTAGTTTTACGCATGATGTTCTTCTCCTGTTCAACTGTTTTTATCGGCACTCTTCTGAATATGCTTGTGTCTTCTTTTTCTTAGTCATAAATCACCTCTTATCTGGACTTCCTATACTTCACGTTCTGGTTATGTGTTGATTAGCACTGAAGCTAAAGTAAAACAAACAGTTGCTATAAGCACACCATAAAAAGGGATTTTAAACCAATACCTTTTTGCAAGAAGTAAATATGAGCAACCAATAACAACTGGTAATGAAGAAAACCAATTACTTTGGGAAATTATTTCAAAGTTAAAAAGAGCAAGAGGAATATAAAAAGCAGCAACAATCATTGCTCCTAAGCTATGGCTTGCATTAAACCCAACCCAAGCATTCCAAATTGTAGTTTCCTTAGTCAAGATAGGGCTAGAACTTTTCATTGCTTCAGTCACACTTGGATCGTGAGCATTAAACTTATTCGTAAAAAATGTATATAGAAGGTGAATAGTGCCTAAGACACCAAAAACAGATGAACCAATAATAATTAGATATTGCTCGATCATACAAAACTCCCTTGAAACACCAAACCCAGCATTAAACGGTGAAGTGATTTTGGCGACTTTTTGCGTGTTTTTGCAAAACAGGTGACAGCATTACGGAAACCGTGTTGGATGCTTTGTTAGTCATTTTGATTATTTTTAGCAACAAGCTTTAGCAAGTAAAATGTGATGAGTAGATATGCAACTGTTGCAATATGCTTATAAACGACCTTATTTTCAGCTTGAGCTTCGTAAGCAAGATAAGCATCGGTTATGGGCATAACTGTGCCGAATAATGCTGCCCAAACCAAAATCTTGTAGTTTTTAAGGTATAACAACAGACCAATAATTAAAGAGACAAATAGTGTTCGTGAAGCATAAATTTGAACCCAATCCGTGTCACCCAAGCTAGCTAACTCTGTACCTCTAACAATGGAAAATGCAACAGGATCTATGTATGCATAGATTGCATAAGCGCCTTGTAAAGCTGCCATCAAAAAAACAAAAACACATGCCACTTTTTCTAGGAGCTTACTTTTTGATTCTTTCATATAGATGTCCTATCGGTCAAACCTTTGAAGTGACTAACGCCAGCCTGAACGGAGGAGCGAAATTGGCGCGCCTTTTTGCGGAGTCAGTTTTAGGCACTAGTTAGTTTTTAATTTTTTTTGGTGTATGAAATCCAAACAGCTGATCGGAAGCATAGGAATAACCAATGCCGAAAAAAAGAAAGTAGTCATAATTCGACCAATCTTCAGTTTCACCCTCTTTTTGATGCTTACGAACGGCCCAAAAATAATAGTTGTTTGATTTTAAGTCCATTTTTACTTGATGGGTGGCGTCAACAATATTTTCCTCGATATAAAGAACTTTAGCGTTGTGAAGCATATTACCACCGGGGATTGCACCAGTTATAAAATCAACCACTTCATCTCCCACTATAAGTATGAGATCAGCGTGACCGTCAAACTTCTGTTCCCATCTAAGCGTAGGTCTAAGGCTATCAACCTCTATTGATTTCCATGCTGAATATTCCGGCTCTATCGGCTTTGCAACATCAAAGGAGGTGCAACCTATAACCAAAATAGTCATGACAAAAATTAACGCATACTTCAATGAAGTCCACTCCTTAAAATTGGTCTTACCCACCTAAAGTGGACACCTAACTATGCGTTCAAGCGCTTATATTGCACTTAGATAGCCCAGCGTTGAATCCATTTGAACGGCTTGTTAAATGCATTTTATTTAAGTAATATCATCTATACGCATAGCTGATGCGCACACAATGCAAGTGAGACTTACTTATGCAACAAGCCTTCGATGAAAATGCACCTAAAAAAGCGACAAATCTTAGTTTAAACAGTGACTTATTAAATAAAGCCCGAAGCCTAAAAATAAATCTATCTTCTACTCTTGAGCAAGCCTTAATTGTACAAGTAAAAAATGCCCAAAGAGAAGCTTGGATTAATGAAAATAAAGAAGCAATTGATGCTTTAAACGAATTAAGTGAAAAGCATGGTTTATTTTCTGATTCTTTTAGGGAGTTTTAATGAGCCAATTTACTCTGTACGCAAATAAAGACAAAGGCTCAAATAAGGCTTACCCATATTTTGTCGATGTACAAAATCATCTGATGAGTCAACTAAACTCCAGATTAGTTATACCGTTGTCACCAATATCAAAAGTGAAGGATAAAGTGGCTAAAAAGCTTTGCCCTATAATTCATGTTGATGATGCAAATTTTATTTTAGTGACAAATCAAATGACTACTGTACCTAAATCAATATTGAAGGCTGAGGTGGCATGCATTGAAAGCTATAGATATCAAATTATTGATGCGATAGACATGCTTATTACAGGTATTTAACGCTTTTATGAACGGCGCGCGTCTTTTTGCGCGTCCAGCGTAGGGCACGTGTTTTTGTGACCGAAACGATGTTTGATAAACTTGTTATATTTTAGATTCCAAGTGCGCTCCGAGATAAGCGAAAGGAAAGCTTAAAAGGATATCTAGACTAGTAAACCAAACAGGATGCCTGCCTAAAAATGGTATCGTCAGTAGCATGCCAACGAATGCCGTTGCAGTAGCATTATAATATTTGAAATCCTTCGAATAGTACGCAGCAACAAAACCACCAATAGTAGTCGCTAATAATGCAGAAACTGGTTCTGTTTCATATCAAGGTACGTTATTTTAACTCGGTTAGCTTCCTGACAGATTTTAAAAAAGCTTAATGAAGTTTCCAAAATAGAACATAAGTTAAATAAGTATCGCTATGCACCTTGTAACATATGTGGCATTTCTTCCAATAAAAAATCAACCAGTGCTCTCGTTTTAGCGGGGATAAGTTCTCTTTCGGGATAAACGATGTATATAGGTAAGGTTTCAATGGATTGATACCCTGTCAATACAGGTACCAACTTACCTTCTCGCATTGTGTCACCTAGCAAGCCTTTGTCTATAAGTAATACTCCCGCGTGTGCAAGTGCAGCTGATATCAATACACCAGGGTCATTGATGCTTAATGGTCCTGAAACAGTAACCGTCTCTTCGCCTTCTTCACTGACAAATGACCAAGAATTCATCGCAAGTTTCGAGTTTCGATAAAACAAGCAACGGTGGTGCAATAAATCGCAAGGTGATTTTAACAAAGGCGCATTACTTAAATACTCCGGACTGGCGCAAAGTACACTTGATAAGTCACCGAGTTTCCGTGCGATTAAAGTTGAATCTGGCAGATAGCCAATACGAATTGAAATATCCATGTTATCGGCGACCATGTCGACGAATCGATCTTCAAGCTGCAAATTCACATTAATTTTAGGATAGAGTGCAAGAAACCGAGTGATTAATGGGACGAGATGAACCCGACCCTGAGCGCTAGCGCATGAAATATTCAAACCTCCCGCTACTCTCGACTGAGAGTCTTCACTTATGTGCTCAATAGTTTGAAGGGCCAGTTCTACTTTATGTGCTTCTTTAAGAACCTGACGCCCCACCTCCGAAAGCACAATTTTACGAGTAGTTCGATTGAATAACCTTGATCCAATATTTCTTTCTAAAGACGCTAATTGTTTGCTGACCGATGATCGACTCATACCGAGAAATTGTGCTGCTGCCGACAAACTACCTTGCCTATTTATATGAGAAAAAAGAATCAATCCAAGCATATTTTTGTTTTCAAGTGCCATAAAAGAATCCTTTGGTTCTGTTTTGGAAACAATATAGTGAGTATTGGATTACTAATCAAGTGAGGCATTAAGGTGTACGATTCTTCTACTTTCTCGTTTAAGCATGTTAGAGGATAGTTTATGGGCAACTTACTTAAAGCAGTATAAACCAATGATTTTGGTGACCATAGCTTATAGACGTTGAATGATATTGCCATTTAGTGCCAACGATAGGAATAAGAAATGACACATAAACCGTTGATAGAACAACTGAACTGGCGATATGCCACGAAGAAAATGGACCCGGTAAAAGTCGTATCTCAAGAGAAAGTCGATGCAATCGTTGAGGCAATCCGATTGACACCAACATCAAGCGGTACTCAGCCCTTCGAGCTTATTGTGGTAACAAATTCAGATATACGGAGTGAAATATGTATAGCTGCTGGGGGACAAGCACAGATTATAGATGGCTCCCATCTTTTGGTTTTTGCTGCTTGGGACAACTACACAGAAAAGCGCATAGACGAAGTAACAAAGATGATGACGGAAGAGCGCGGCGAGCTACCGATGATAAACGAATATTACAATAATCTAAAAGCTAACTACCTGCCTCGTGACACAGAGGTGAACTACGCGCACGCTGCCCGCCAAGCATACATAGCGTTGGGATTTGCCTTGATCGCGGCTGCTGAAAAGGAAGTTGATAGTACACCTATGGAAGGCTTTGACTCAGACGCAGTTGACAAAATTCTCGGGTTGAAAGAACGTGGCTTGCGTTCGGTTGTCCTCATGCCATTGGGCTACCGTGATCCTACTGCTGACTGGCTTCTACCAATGAAAAAAGTACGCAAGCCACATGAAACTATTGTGACACACATCGACTAACTTGGTCTTTAATCAACGCACTACCAAAATACTATCTGATTGCATTAGCCGAACCCCAAAATATGGAACACAAAAAATTATGAATATTCTACGTAAATTATTCGGAGCCGCGCCAAAACCAACAGATGATGGGGCGTTTAGCCCTTCGCCATTGGCATTAAAACTAGCAACTTCATCAACCACTGACTATGACGGTGGCGTTTATCCAAATCCATACAAGGGCGAGAAACGACGTATCCTTATGGTATGCACAGAGGAACGCAATATGGTCATGGCCAACGGGAAGAAGTTCTCGACCGGAAATCATCCTGTAGAAATGGGCTTGCCCATGCTTCACCTATTGAGCGCCGGGTTTGAGGTCGATGTAGTCACCCCAACAGGCGCCTCTGCCAAAATAGAAATGTGGGCGATGCCTGACGGTGATGAAGATGTGAAAAAGCTATATCGCGACTTTGAAGATGCGTTTGAAAAACCTAAGAGCCTTGCGGATTTTGTTTCCAATTCCATGGGGGATAAGACTCCCTATGTCGCCATTTATTTACCAGGCGGTCATGGCGCTATGCTTGGGCTACCGAAAAATCCGGACTTAGGCAAATTACTACACTGGGCGCATGAGCAAAATTTGTATACTTTGGCGCTTTGTCATGGACCTGCGGCGTTGTTGGCAGCA
>CAXBKC010000258.1:0-6122 GCA_963975615.1 uncultured Oleiphilus sp. | reverse complement strand
GCAAGCTGCAGAGTTATTCAACCCCGATGACTTACCTGCCTTTCATGATCCGTTTGCCGGTGGTGGAGCCATACCATTGGAAGCGCAACGATTAGGGTTGGAGAGCTATGCTTCAGATCTCAATCCAGTGGCAGTCATGATCAATAAAGCCATGATTGAAATCCCACCGAAGTTTGCTGGACAGTCTCCTATAGGACCAATTCCAAAGGGTGATAAGCAACAGAATCTACTTGAAGATTGGGAAGGTGCGAAAGGTCTAGCAGAAGATGTGCGCCGTTATGGGAATTGGATGCATGAGGAAGCAGTTAAACGTATTGGTCATCTATATCCAAAAGTAAAAATCACGGATGATATGGTTGCTAAACGTCCTGATCTTGAACAATATAGAAGTGATGAGTTGACTGTCATTGCTTGGTTATGGGCGAGAACGGTGAAAAGCCCTAACCCAGCCTTTAGTCATATCGATGTGCCGCTTGCTCGTTCTTTTGTACTGTCTAGTAAAAAAGGAAAAGAATTTTGGGTAAAAACTATTACTGAAAAGGATAGTTATCATTTCGAAGTAAATACAGGAAAAATACCTAATGGTGAACTGGATGGAACAGTAGCTAGATCAGGTGGCACTTGTATATTATCTAAAACACCTATTCCATTTAAATATATTCGTGAACAAGCAAAAAACAATAAAATGAATATGAAGCTAATGGCAATAGTTGCAGAAGGTAAAAAGGGAAGAGTTTACATATCACCTACTTCAGAAATTGAAGAGAAAGCTCTTGCAATTAATGGTGAGCGTTTCGTTGAAACCACTATATCTCACTGGCCGGGTAGAACAAACGTAGTCGAGTATGGAATGACTAAATTCTTAGATATTTTCACATCTCGTCAACTTGTTGCATTAACAACATTTTCTGATCTTATCAATGAAGCTCGCGAAAAAGCCATTCAAGATGCGAAAGCTGTGGGAATGTACGATGATGGCCTAAGAGTTAGTGAAGAAGGTAAGGGTGCAACAGCCTACGGGGATGCCTTGGCTGTATTTTTAACTTTTATCGTTGATAGAAGTGCAGATTTTAATAATTCTCTTACAGGTTGGCGCAAAGGCAACGAAAAGATAATGTATTTATTTTCTCGTCAAGCTATACCGATGGTATGGGATTTTGGTGAAGCTAATATTGTGGAAAATGTCGTTGGTGGTTTTATTACTAACCTTGAATATCAAGTTAAGTGCTTATTATCAACATTTCAAAGTAGTATTGTATCAGGTCATGCTTTACAGCAAGATGCTTCAAACACCGATGTTTCAATTAATAAAGTAATTTCTAGTGACCCTCCTTATTATGACAATATAGGTTACGCGGATTTATCAGACTTTTTCTATATTTGGATGCGACGTTCGTTAAGAACTATTTATCCAACCTTGTTTTCGACAATGGCAGTACCTAAAGCAGAAGAGCTTGTAGCTACTCCTTATCGGCATGGTAATAAAGAAAAAGCGGAAACTTTCTTTTTAGATGGCATGACTAAGGCTATAAGCAATATGGCTGAAAAAGCACATCCTGCGTTTCCTGTCACTATCTATTATGCTTTTAAGCAATCTGAGACTAAAGAAGAGAGTACGTCTAGTACTGGTTGGGAAACATTTTTGGAAGCTGTTATTCGAGCTGGGTTTTCGATTGATGGAACATGGCCAATTAGATCTGAACAATCATCACGAATTATTGGAATGGGAAGCAATGCTTTAGCTTCATCAGTAGTACTAGTCTGTAAAAAACGTAAGATTGAAGCGGAATCTATCTCTCGACGCGAGTTCCAGCGCGAGCTACGAGATAAGATACCTGAAGCATTAGAAGCTATGATTGGTGGTGAGACAGGCACAACTCCTATCATCCCAGTAGATTTGGCTCAAGCTGCTATTGGTCCTGGTATGGCTATTTACTCTAAGTATGCTGATGTCCTCAATCAAGATGGTAGCAAGCTAACTGTACATGAAGCACTAATACTCATTAATCGCTCTATAACTGATTATCTAAATCCTGATAGTGGTAACTTCGACGCTGATACCTTATTTTGTGACAACTGGTTTAGCCAATATGGCTGGGGAGAAGGATCATTTGGTGAAGCAGATACACTCGCTCGGGCTAAAGGTACCTCTGTGGAAGGCGTACATAGTGCAGGTGTGATCGAAGCCGCAGGAGGAAAGGTGCGTCTGCTACAATGGAGTGAATATCCAGAAGGTTGGAATCCCCATACTGATACCCGTACGCCAATTTGGGAAGCCTGTCATCAGTTGATTAGAGCGTTGAAGCAAGATAGTGAAAGTGCAGCTGGTGCACTTTTGGCAAATATGCCCGAGCGTGGTGAACCAATTCGTCAGTTAGCTTATCACTTATATACCTTATGTGAACGTAAAAAGTGGGCGGAAGAAGCTCGAGCCTATAACGAACTTATTGGCTCTTGGCATGCTATTGTCGCAGCATCGCATGAAGCAGGTGTAAGACATTATGGTACAACACAAGAATTAGATTTTTAAGGGTCAAGCAATGAAGAGTCGAGCTGAAATATTTCAGAAAATATGAGCAAACTGAATGGCTGTTCGGCTCAATTATGCTTAACTAAATAAATTCGGCTACATACTTATCAAAGATAATTAGAAAGGGTTTGGTTATGAGTTTAAAGCCTTGGCGTGAGATAGCACGTCCACATAAAGATGTTTTAGAAGGTACGTTCAAGCAATCAGAGTTTGCAGCAGATATTACGCAAGTGTCTAATGGGACAGCACCACCTGAATATCAAGATGCCGAAAAGTTTTTTGCACGTACGTTCATCACTGAAGGTATGAGACTACTACTGATGTCAGTAGCCCAGCGTTTAGTAGGCAAGGGTGGTGACCCAGTTATTCAGCTCCAAACCTCATTTGGTGGTGGTAAAACACATACTATGCTAACGGTTTTGCACTTAGCAAATCGTGAGGTTAGTACTGATAAGTTACAAGGTATTCCACCTTTACTAGATGAGGCAGGTATTCACGATCTACCTAGAGCTAACATTGCCGTTCTAGACGGCATTGCTCTATCAGTGAGTCAAGGTAAACAACATGGTGAAATTTGTGCAAACACTTTATGGGGAGAAATGGCTTGGCAACTTTTAAGAGAAGAAGGTTATGCACTAGTCGCAGCTTCCGATCGTGATGGAACAGCACCGGGTAAAGATGTATTGACTGACTTACTTACTAAAGCCGCTCCTTGTGTCGTACTGATAGATGAGTTACAGAAGTTTTTCAGTGACTTAACACCAGGAAAACCTCTTAATGCTGGTACATATGAAGCTAACTTAAAGTTTATACAAGCCTTAACAGAGGCATTTAAAACCGTACCCAATGCTGTATTATTAGCATCGCTCCCAGAATCTGAAACTGAAGTTGGCGATACATTTGGTCAAAACACCTTAAATGCTTTAGAAAAGCATTTTGGCCGTGTCGAATCTGTTTGGAAGCCTGTCGCGGCTGAAGAGGCATTTGAAATTGTTCGTCGGCGTCTATTCGAGTCAGCTGGTGAAAGAAATCAAATTGAAGGTACCTGTCAAAACTTTAGTAGTTTCTATCAAGAAAATGCACGATATTTCCCAGAAGAAACAATAACTCATCTTTACTACGAACGAATGTGCTCTTCTTACCCTATTCATCCAGAGATTTTTGATCGCCTGTATGAAGACTGGTCTACATTAGATAAGTTTCAACGTACAAGGGGGGTACTTCAGTATATGGCAGTTATTATTCATCGCTTATGGAATGATAATAATCAGGATGCCATGATTATGCCAGGCTCTATTCCCTTAAGTGATAGTACAGTTCGCCATAAAAGTATCCATTATTTGCCACAAGGATGGGAGCCTGTAATTGAACGTGAAGTAGACGGAGATCGTTCAGAACCATACCGTATAGATGGAGATGATACTCGTTTTGGTAGTGTGCAAGCAGCGAAACGTACTATGCGCTCTATATTCTTAGGCAGTGCACCAAGTTCACGTAATCAAGTTATAAAAGGTATTCAGTTAGAAAGAATTATATTAGGTTCTGCTCAGCCTGGACAGAATATCGGAGTATTTGATGATGTACTTAAACGCTTACGAGATAGGTTGCATTATCTTTACTCAGATCAAGATCGTTTCTGGTTAGATACTAAGCCTAACTTACGACGGGAAATGGAAAGCCGTAAGCAAAATATAGATGAACTTGTTCTAAATAGTGAATTAAAAAGTCATATAACGGCTATGTTTGCTAAAAAAGGTTTTTTTGCAGGTGTTCATGTATTTACGAACTCAAGTGACGTACCAGATGAATGGGGAGTTGGCCCAAGATTGGTGGTTTTACCTCCCCATGAAAGCTACGCGAAAAGAGACGGTAATGATGCTATTGCTGCTGCTGAAAATATTTTATCCTACCGTGGAGAACAACCTCGCCAGAAACGTAATCGTTTAATTTTCTTCGCAGCAGATAAAGATGTTGTTGGTCGTTTGAAAGATGCTGCCCGTACATATTTAGCTTGGCGCGCTATTGTTTCAGATATTAATGAAGGTAAGTTAAATCTTGATTTATTTCAAGTAAAACTTGCAGAAAATAGTGTAAATGAGGCTCAAGTTAGCCTTAAACAAATGGCCCGTGAAGCTTATAAATGGGTGCTTTGTCCAGAGCAACCTAAAGCGACTGATAAAAATATAGAGTGGCAAACTGTTTCTGTCTCAACTAATTCTTCAAATTTAATTCAGGAAATCGAAAACCGATTACACGAGGAAGAGTGGATTATTACAGAGTGGTCACCTATACATTTGAAAAAACTGCTAGAACAGCTGTATTTCAAAAAAGGTACACCTGATTCTAAGTCTGATATAAGTGCATTACAGGTTTATCGCGATATTTGCCAGTACCTATATTTGCCAAGACTTCTTAATGAACAAGTATATAAAAATGCTATCGTTAATGGTTTAGAAAATGAAGATTTCTTTGGTTTTGCCTCTGGTAAGGATGGCGATCAATATTTAGGTTTTTGTTTTGGTAACGGTGGATTACCTTATTTAGATGATACTGCATTGTTGATTGAAAAGGATACTGCGCTAAGTTATCGAGAAAAAATAAAGCCTGCACCTGAATTAGAAACTACTAATCAACCAGACGATAACATCGGCGGCTATGCTGGTACCGATATTGACTTGGTGTCAACTGCTATACCACAATCGACATTACCTGTATCTGCAGGAGTATTGTCAGAACCGACTGCCATTAAAAAACAGTTTTATGGTAGTGTTGACCTTGATTCAGTAAAAGCAAAGATGGATTTTGCGACTATTGTTGATGAAGTTGTTCAGCAATTTACAGCTAAGCTAGGTATTGAAGTAACTATTTCAGTTGAGATACAAGCTAAATCTCAGGATGGTTTCGATGAATCTTTACAGCGTACAATTAAAGAAAATTGTAATGTTTTAGGGTTCAAGAATTCGGAGTTTGAAGAAGAGTAGAGTCAGTTTTTGATAATGTTTTTAATAAATAAGAAAACTTAACTATCAAAATCGATATTTATATCCCTCAACTAACGGAACACAAAATAAGTATTCGAATGATATATGCGGAAAAGCCAGACAACTTAAGCTGTCTGGCTTTTTGGATGATTAATGCTCATTTGTTTGCTTGATCTGTCCGCCATAAAGCATGCTCACATATTATGCATAACCAACTATTTTTGGCACGCATATAAGGAATATCAGCAGGTACTTCAATTGGACAAGCATAGCCGCAGTATTCACACACAACATCGTCTAAGTAGGCATAACACTGAGCGACTGTCTCAAAGAATACTTGAGGACTTACCTCATATTTCTCACAAAGCGTCTTCACATGTTTAATAAAGCCGCTTTTATTATCGTATGCCCAGTAATCCTCACATATTTTGATATCGTATGGGCTCTGCGTCATATTCGGCTGAAGTTTTACACTCATCATACTCTCCTTAGTAGCTGCCATAATCAGAGTGCGGTAATAGCTCATAGAGCTCTGCTTGAAGCTTAATGCTTATATCTTCCACAAAGTACCCATCCTGAGCATCCAAGCGCTTCTGCACCCACACACGCAT
>CAXBKC010000257.1:0-6134 GCA_963975615.1 uncultured Oleiphilus sp. | reverse complement strand
GGCACAAGACGATTAAAAAGGGTTTAAATACAGCACTTCGTCACCATAAAATGCTGTTCTAACTTAAAAAATAAAGCTACATCATCCAAGATACAGCCTTTTAATAGGGCTAATAGAAACAATATGGATAGCAGGAATAACATGACTCAAGAAAACATCCAGACTACACCCTCCTTTTCTCAACAAGCATCACCTAAACAAATCAAGCTGATGATTTCTAGAAAAATAGCCAAGGAACTGAATGTTCGTGATCAACAAGTCGTTGCCACTATTGAACTAATTGACGATGGCGCCACTATCCCATTTATCGCACGTTACCGTAAAGAAGTCACTGGCGCATTGGATGACACCCAACTTAGAACACTTGAAGAACGACTCCGTTATCTGACAGAACTTGAAGATAGAAAGAAAACCATTCTCAAAAGCATTCATGAACAAGGCAAGCTGAATGATGCCTTAACCAAGCAAATTCTGGATGTCGACACTAAGAATGAGCTAGAAGATATATATCTTCCCTACAAACAAAAGCGCCGAACCAAAGGCCAGATTGCCATTGAAGCGGGTTTACTGCCATTAGCTGATAGCTTATTTGAAAACCCAGACCAAGACCCTGAAACCCTTGCTAGGGATTTTATCAATACAGAAAATGGCATCTCAGACACTTCAGCCGCTCTTGATGGGGCAAAGTTTATTTTAATGGAACGTTTTAGTGAGGACGCAAAACTATTAAGTCAGCTGAAAAACTTCTTATGGCAACAAGGCGACATCAATAGTTCGGTCATTGAATCTGAGCGCATTAAGGGTGAAAAATTTCAGGATTATTTTGATTATCAAGAAGCTATTGCCAAGATTCCATCTCATCGTGCACTAGCACTTTTCAGAGGCAGGAATGAAGGCGCGCTGTCGGTTCACTTAGTAGCTCAAGGTCATGACGCATCTGACAGAACAGCCATTCACCCCTGTGAATCACAAGTCGCACACCATTTTGGAATCGAAGACAAAGATCGTCCAGCAGATAAGTGGCTTAAAGAAGTCGTGCGCTGGACATGGCGAGTAAAACTTAGCCCACACATAGAAACTGAGCTATTAGGTAAACTGCGCGAACAATCTGAAAAAGTTGCCATCGATGTCTTTGCCGACAACCTTAAAGACTTATTATTAGCCGCACCTGCTGGCGCAAAAGTCACCATGGGGCTTGACCCGGGTTTACGTACCGGTACAAAGTTAGCTGTGATTGATGCAACGGGCAAGCTATTAGATTACGTCACCATCTTCCCTCATGCCCCTCAAAATAAATGGCAGGAATCTATGGCCGTTATTGCGGCTCTTTGCCTAAAGCACAAAGTAGAGCTACTAAGTATTGGCAACGGTACCGCATCACGCGAAACCGATAAGCTTGCTGCCGACATTATGAAAAAACACCCAGAATTAAAGCTTACACGGATTACTGTGAGTGAAGCAGGGGCATCCGTTTATTCTGCATCAGAATTAGCCGCTCAAGAGTTTCCAGATTTAGATGTCACCTACCGTGGCGCTGTATCCATTGCCAGACGACTACAAGATCCACTTGCAGAATTGGTCAAAATCGAACCCAAAGCCATCGGCGTAGGTCAATATCAACACGATGTTAGCCAAACCCAATTAAACCGTAGCTTGGGTGTCTGCATAGAAGACTGTGTAAATGCTGTTGGCGTCGATGTAAACACCGCCTCTGCACCACTTTTAGAAAAAGTGTCCGGACTGAACCAGACTATCGCCAGCAACATTGTTGCTTTTAGAGATCAGCATGGTCGCTTCAACAATAGGAATAAATTGAAAGATGTACCTCGACTTGGGCCAAAAGCATTTGAACAATGCGCCGGATTCTTACGTATTCGTGATGGAGAAAACCTCTTAGATGCCTCATCTGTACACCCAGAGTCTTACTCTATCGTCCAAGATATTGCAGGTAAAAGCCAATTACCTTTAGAGAAGTTAATTGGTAATACCACCCAACTTAAACAGCTTTCGGCCCAACAGTTTGTCTCAGAAGGTCGTGGCTTACTCACTATCCAGGATATTCTGTCAGAATTATCCAAACCAGGCAGAGACCCTAGACCCGAGTTTAAGTTTGCCGAATTTAAAGAAGGCGTCGAAACTATTTCAGACTTAAAGCCGGGTATGATTTTAGAAGGTACCGTTACCAACGTGACTCACTTTGGGGCTTTTGTGGATATTGGCGTTCATCAGGATGGTCTTGTCCATATTTCTGCACTGGCAGACAGCTTTGTTAAAGACCCGAGAGAAGTCGTTAAAACAGGCGATATCGTAAAAGTAAAAGTAATGGAATCAGATGCTCAGCGAAAACGTATTGCACTCTCCATGAGAATGAATGATGAACCAGGCCAGCAAGATGCAAGCTCTGCGGCAAAAAAACCTTCACGCTCAGAACAACATAATGCGAGACAAAGCAGCAAACAAAATAGCGGCCCACTACTGTCGGGCGCGATGGCCGATGCTTTTAGTAAATTAAAGACTAAATAGCTTAGCATTATGCGAGACGAGCAAGCATGAGTATAATGCCTGCCAAAATTTAGAAAAGTACCGCTCAAGTATCTGTTTCAGATAACAATACAGGAAAGCCTAGCATGTCAAACAACACATTGAACTCCAGTAGCACCCTGCAAGCTAATGCATGCAATAAGCTCAATACAAAACTATTGGAAGCTCTGAATTTGACCGTTAAAGCTGAAGGTTTGCCCTTTATGAGAGGCATTGAAAAGGAAGGCTTACGCACAACGTCAAGCCATGAAATTAGCCAGACTGACCACCAAAAAGCACTGGGGCACCCCTTAACTCACCCCACTATTACTACGGATTACTCTGAAGCCTTAACTGAACTGATTACCCCAGTCAAAAATACCAGAGAAGAGCTACTCGAGACGCTAGCCGAAATTCACCAACAATTAGCCTCTAGTATCGGTGATGAAACATTTTGGCCAGGAAGTATGCCCTGCCTCATTGATGGTGAAGAAAGTATTCGTATTGCCGAATACGGTGACTCAAATATCGGTAAGCTGAAGCATGTATACCGCCAAGGCTTGGGTGTACGCTATGGCCGTATTATGCAAAGTATTGCCGGCTTACACTTCAATTTTTCATTTTCAGATGAGTTTTGGTTACGCCTTCAAGAAACAAAAGGGGCAACAAACTTAAGCCTACAAGACTTTAAGTCGCAACAGTATTTTTCTCTTATTCGTAATTTCCGTCGTTATTCTTGGCTGTTAATGTATTTATTTGGTGCCTCACCGTGTCTAGACAAAAGCTTCATCAATGGCAAAGCCCACACCCTAGACCCATTTGATGATAAGGGCAGTTATTATAAACCTTATGCCACCTCGCTAAGAATGGGAGATTTGGGTTATCACAACAATGCACAGTCATCATTATCAATATGCTTTAACAGCTTATCTAATTTCACAACGACACTCGATGAAGCGATTCATACACCTTATCCAAAGTATGAAGAAATTGGCTTGAAAAAGGATGGCGAATTCATTCAGATTAATGGCAATATTCTTCAAATCGAAAATGAATACTACAGCGCCATTCGTCCCAAACGAACGGCTCAGAAAACAGAAACACCTCGACACGCCCTAAATAAACGCGGCGTTGAATATGTCGAAGTCCGCTGCTTAGACCTCAATCCATTTCTTGAGCTAGGTATTTCTGCTCACCAAGTTGATTTTTTAGACACATTTTTAAGTTATTGTCTTTTAAGCGATTCGCCTTTAATTAGCGACGAAGACTGCATCCACTTAGATGATAATTTTGAGCAAGTCGTTAACCGTGGACGAGAAGCAAATTTAGAATTAAAAGGTCCAAATGGCTCAATTTCATTACAAAAATGGGCCTTACAGTTAGTCGATGAAATGTCGAAAGTAGCTGACACCCTTGATATTGGCACTGATGACGCTCGTTATTGCAAAGCACTAGACGAACAAAAAGCCAAAATCCTACACCCTGAACTATGCCCATCAGCGCAAGTGCTCTCGATTATGAGAGAAGAGTCTTTGTCGTGGATAGACTTTGCCGGGGAGCTCGCGTTTAAACATAAGTCCTGCTTACTAAGTGACTTTCCAAACAAAGAATCAGTGCTTAACGAACTTGCAAAAAGTGCAGATAAATCATTTCTCGACGAGAGAGCAATCAAGTCTTCTGATGAGCTAATATTTGAGGAATTTCTGAAGCAACATCAAACCAAATAAAGATGTCATATTGTAATTTCTGTGGACCATTCATCAGCTAGACAATAAAAACTGAGTATTTCTTCATTTTTGTCAATTCAGCATTGTTTGACTACACTCGCCTGTGATAATTTTGTAAGCGTTCGTTGCAAAACCTGTTTTTATGTAATGTACGCTTTTTAGTTAGATTAATTTTAACTATCAACGTTAAGTATATGGTTTTCATACGTTCAAAAGAAATAAAGACACATAAAAATGATGTTTATTCACGCTTGTAGGAGAGCGCATAATCAAGAAATTGATCGTGCTTTAGTGAAATAACACCTTAATAAAAACCGAAATGACGTTGCCAAACGTCTTTAAATAGCCGAATAAGACAAGCACGGATGCAACTACACTCTAAGTTACGATTTATTAGTAGAACAAGGTTGTTATTGATCGTCTAAATGCCGCTTGCAAAAGAGTAAGGCAGCTTATCGAAAGGAGCGGGCAAATGGCCCAAGACTTTTCAATATGCTGGGATATTGACTCTCTAAATAAAGCTTACCGCCAAGGCTATATGGCTGGAGTGATGGGCATGAAAAACAGTAATTGCCCTTACTTCGGTGAAGTCATAGAAGCTGCCTGGGAAGCAGGTTGGGAAGATGGCTTTGAAAACTGCGAGCTAAGCAAGCCCTTAATTCGGATTGCTTAATACAGCTTTCAAAGGAGCTCTTCTTAACACCTAGAATAGTAATAAGTAGCATTAGCGCTGAACAACAAAATTGGTAAAGAGCAAATCATCGATTTGCTCTTTACCAGTTTCTTCTTTTAAGACTGCCTTCACTTTAGCCACAATAGCCTTCCTTAAATTATCCTGCCCCCCTGAGGCTGCAAGACTTTGATCCGTTTGCGCACTCAAGATCATCACAACCTGATGGCGTATCAAAGCATTATGCGCCCTGACTGCCGAAACGGCCTCATCACTAAATACGCTAACTGTGAGATCAGCCTTTATAAATTTTAGCCGTTTAGCCGTAGCCTCACCAAAATTAGCAACAAACGAAGGGCTTAATTCGTAGTATTGAACTTTAGGTAACGATTCAAGCTCCTCTTCCGCATGGGCGAAAGAAACTAGGCAGAAAAGCAGACATAGGTAGTAAAACGAAGTCCGATATACAGTAATCATTTTCTCTCAATCTTATAGGTTTATACCTAAGCAATTATAGGCACGATAACGGGCTTAGCAACCAAAGAGATATGTATTTTTCACGGCTATATGCAAAGCAAACATTTTTTCAAAATTGAATTACATGTTTGCATTATTCTCACTAATCAACATTTTATTTGCCTAGCACCTCTAATGTTATTTGCATACAGACAAACGACTAACATTCACTCATCTACTTTTTTAACGCATCTTTATGTTTTATTTCGTAAATAGTCTAAATAAAAGTTGCGAGCCACACATAAATTGGGTAATTTCCCTGATACTGATTACATATGTAAGCTGTTTACATTTTAAGACTGGATGTAAGGCCTTGCTCTAAATAACATTTGAATCAAAACTATTTTAATAATCGTTTCAATGCAAATCAGTGACACTAAAATAATTAGAATTCATTAATCAAAAGCAGTAGATAAAGGGGTTAAATATGCTCGAAAATTGCAAAGATGCATCTGAGCGCTGGGGTGGTGTAAACAACCTGATCGATAAATGGTTAGACGCAAGAAAAAACTTAATAGTTTCCTTATGCGAACTTTCAGGCAAACCCGGATCTTCTCAAGAACAAAAAGCTGAAAGATTTCAACGCTTTTGCCAAATTCTTGTTGACTATGTTTCTGTTGGCCATTTTGAAGTATATGAGCAGCTGTTAATTGAAGCAGCAGAATATAATGACGGCGGAACTGAACTTGCAAATAAACTTA
>CAXBKC010000256.1:0-6141 GCA_963975615.1 uncultured Oleiphilus sp. | reverse complement strand
TAAATTTCTGGGCGAGCTGGTGTGGTCCATGCCGTCAAGAAATGCCTTTGATGAATGATATTTATGAAGAATATAAAGATTTAGGTTTTACTATTTTAGCTGTCAATGTCGATGAAGATTCAGCAGATGCAGACCGTTTTTTAAAGGCTGTGCCAGTTGATTTTCCTGTCCTATACGATAGCAAAAGTAAGATCAGCGAATTGTATCAGGTTGATGCTATGCCAACGACGGTACTAATTGATCGAGATGGTAATAAACGTTTTCATCATCGTGGCTATAAAGTCGGTTATGAAGATGAGTATTCCAAGCAGGTTAAAGCCCTAGTGCGAGAGTAAGTTCAGAATGCAGATTCTTTTAATGCGATTATATGATAACCGTTTTAAGTCGATAAACATGAAGCTAAGTGCGTTGCTTATCGTGCTGCTAACTCTATCTGCGTGTAGCTCTATAAAACCTTGGGTGAAACCCTATGAAAGAAGTAATTTGGCAGACCCAATTATGAGTGTGGATAGACATGGTGCAGCCGGTTCATATATTCATCACGTCTATCAGGCAAGGGAATCTGCACGCGGTGCGGAAGGTGGTTCAGGAGGTGGCTGTGGTTGTAACTAAAGCAGCTATTCTGAACTTTCTAGAAGTAGTTAGTGGAGGCAATAAGCCTTTTTTTAAACGCTTTTTTCAATTGTTAATTACTGTCAAATTTAGTGTGTTGGCGACTGTTGTAAGTGCGGCAACCTTAGCGCCAGATACAGTCGATGCGGTTTATCATAATTATAATGGCGGCGGTATGGAGATTGATGGCCCCTTTATTTTAGTCCGCAAAAGTATCGGTACAGATTTCTCAGTGAACGGGCATTATTATGTCGATTCCGTATCTGCTGCCTCAATCGACGTCTTAGCCAATGCCAGTGAATATACTGAAGAGCGAACTGAATACTCCGTCGGTGTCGACTTTCTTCACGACAAAACGATGGTCAGCACCGGCTACACTAATAGTACTGAAAATGATTTTGAAGCGAATAGTGCCTTTTTGTCTATCAGCCAAAGTTTCTTTGGCGACTTATCAACATTAAGCCTGTCTTATGCCAAAGGTAAAGATGATGTGGGTATGGTCAATAATACCTTTGATGAAAAAGCTGAGAGAGATATTTATAAGATAGGTTTAAGCCAAATCTTAAGCAAAAATGCGCTTCTAGGTTTTAATTTAGAGATGATTAGTGATCAAGGTTATTTAAATAACCCTTATCGTACTTATCGATTTCTTGATCCGACAGACTTAAGTGATGGTTATGGAACCGCCAGAGAGGTGTACCCAGAAACCCGAACCAGTTACGCCATCGCTATGCGAGCACTTTATTACCTGCCTTATCGTGCATCCCTAAAAGCAGAGTACCGGTATTTCAATGATAGCTGGGGGATTGACGCGCATACTTACGAATTAGCCTATGTGCATCCGCTTTCCACTCGCTGGACAGTCGAAGGTCGTTATCGTTATTACACCCAAACACAAGCAGACTTCTATAAAGATCTATTCCCATTTCAAGATGCTGAAACCTTTATGGGGCGTGACAAAGAATTAAGTACTTATTCAGATTTTACCATTGGTGGCGGGATTACTTATGAGTTTGGTCAAGGTGTTATTCCACATATTGATAGAATGAAATTTACCGCCTTGGTCGATTATTTAAAGTTCTCCTATGACAATTTTAGAGATGTGACTAAAGCTTCGGTTAATCCTGGGGAAGAGCCCTTATATGGATTTGATGCCTGGGTAACTAGATTATCGTTCACCTTTGAATATTAGAACAAACTAAATTAGATAGCCGTATTGGGAAAGGATTAAGCATGAACATGAAACACACCCGACTAGCCAAGTACTTCAAGCGACATGTTTGTTTATTGTCTGTGTTGGCATTATTTGCCTTTAATGTATTTGCTGAAGATCAGGCGTTTGAGGAACACGCTCCCGAAGAGCAAGTGTCTTTGAGTGTTGAAGAATTAAAAAAACAAGTAATCAAGTTGAATCGAGACTTGTTTATTCTTGAGGAAGATTTACTTTTTCCAGCCAATACCCAGTTGGTGGTTTACCTAAGCTTTGCTACCGGTGAATTTTTAAACCTAGACAGTATCAGTCTTAAAGTCGATGACGAAATAGTTGCCACGCACCTTTATACCGAAAGACAGTTAGAAGCATTGAAGCGTGGCGGCATGCAGCGTTTATTCATGGGTAACTTAAAAACGGGTGAACATGAGGTAACGGCGGTTTTATATGGTATTGGGCCCGATAAAAAAGACTACAAATTAGCTGCTTCGAAAGTTATTGATAAAGATACTGAATTAAAAGCCCTTGAAGTTCGTATCGAAGATCAGTCTCAAAATTATCAGCCTCGCATGAGTGTTGTCGAGTGGGAGCAGTAAGTGGGAAGAGCAATTTGAATTTGTTAAAACAAACCATTTTTACGCAAAGCAGGCATATTGTTTTAGGCTTTAGTCTACTTGTGTTAAGTCTGGATTCTCTGGCGCTTTCAGAAACAGAGAAGCCGACGCGCGCACAAGACTTAAACTATGGTGCTGTCTTGTATGAATACCATCAAGGTAATGCGTTTGAGGCCTTAAGTTTATTGAATGTCGCCAAAGAAAAGGGTGGCATTAAAGGGCATGGCGATCACCCAGATCTAGTCGAAGGTGGCTTGCTACTTTCTTACGGCATGACGCAAGAAGCAAAAGCGATTTTTGAAAACTTACTAAAAGATAAGTTGTCGATTTCGGACCAGAACTTAGCTTGGTTTTACCTTGGTAAAGTCTTTTATTTAGAACAAAATCACCCTGAATCGCTAGATAGTTTTGCTAAGATCGATATCAGCGTTTTAAGCAATAATGATCAAGAAAAGTCCTACGAACTTATTTATATAAAGTCGCAAATAGCCGCTCTGACTTCAGCTGTTGATAATAAAATTTCTGCTTTAGAGAACTCTTCAATTAATGCTTTACCTCCCAAGCATATTTACCGTTATTACATACACTATAATCAAGCCGTAAGTTTATTGGATGGTTCGAACAATGAAGCTGCAATAGCCTCGCTCCAAAAATTGATCAGTGCATTATCGCTTGAACGACAAGCAGGGCAATGGCGAAACCAAACGTCTGAAAATACCAATGATCGTGTAGATTTAGCGATGGAGCTAAAAGCTTTATACAACCAATCTCTACTTTCACTAGGTCAGCTTTATCTTCAAAATAGCCAGAACGAATTAGCATTCGACACCTTAAAACAAGTCGATAAAGATAGCGTATTTTCCGACCAAGCGCTTTTTGCATATGCGATTTCTGCTAGTAACTTAGAACGCCATGATTTAGCGCTTTCAGCGTTAAATACCTTAAATTCCCAAACACTCTTCAACCCTTGGCAACAACAAACGCCTTATGCCTTAGCCTATTTATATGAGCAACTTAAAGAGCCTATTTTAGCTTTAGAAGCTTACCGTGCAGCGGTCGCACAATATGAAACGCTTCAGACAAAACTAGCACAGGAAAAGCAAGCACTATCAGAAGATGTGTTGTTGGAGGCGTTGAATATTAAAGCTTCACTAGGCTCTGAGGATTTAGAAAAAGATGCCTATGGTCGTATTAGAACTCCCAAGCAAAAATTCAGTTTTGCCAAGCTTTTAACAAGCGAAGCTTTTCAACGACAGCTAAGTGAATTACACGAACTCTATTTAATAAAAAATTCCATGCACCGATGGGAGAGACAGCTAGATTCATTCGAAGATATGTTGTCGACCCGTTTACTGTCTCGTCAGCAAAAATTGAAAGCCACTAAAGCAGAGCTAGCATTGAAAGAAGTTGATCTTTGGACAGACAAAGAACAGCTATTCAAAACTCGAATTGAGACAGCAATAAACAATGATGATGTCTATTTTTACATGACCGAAGAACAAATTGCTTATTTTAATCGACTACAAAAAGCACAGGAAAGGTTAGCAACTTTGCCAGATGACCATAAGAAAAAAGTGGCTTATCAACAGAGTTTTGCTCGAGCAAAAGCCTACTTTGATTGGTGGGTAGCTGATGAGTTTTCAATTAATCGCTGGCGTACACAGAAACAACTAAAAGCGCTTCAGGCTGAAATGAGTGTGTTTCGAAAACAGTATCAGTTATTGGATGCAGAACAAGATTTGGATACAGCACACCTAAACTTTGTTGAAAGAGTTAACTCTGGAAAAGAGCGACTAAATTCTTTGAGTGATTCATTAGAAGAAAGTTTAGAGACATCAAGTAAGGACTTAATCGGGCAAGTAGATGCAGCTATGAATCAGCAACTTGAGGAAATAGGACGCTACTTATTAGCTTCTCGTGAAGCCTTAGCTAGAGTGTCAGATAGTTTATTAGTCGAAGGGAAAATTCGTTATAACAATTCAGATGCAGAGACAGAAATCGTGGAGGGTGAGCAATAATGCACCTTCCATTTAATCGTTTGAAACTAATTCACTTAATATTCATATGCTTTGCTCTTCAGGCATGTCAGTTGTTTTCAGTTTCAGATAGGACGACCGAATCTCCAAAAACTAGTTTGGAATCCTTACAACCGGCTGTACTTAATTTACCTAAGACTCAGCTGACCAAGCTTGATGTGTCTGATGTGATCGACAGCTACAGCAAATTGTTACCTTTATTATCTGACCCAGAAAAACAGTTAAAAGTATTGCATCGCTTAGCAGATTTAAAATTACAAAAGGGTGAATTATTAATGGCAGAACAAGCGAAAGATGAGCTTGATATCGCTATTTCTGCCTATACAGGCTTATTGGAAAAGTACCCAGAACGAGCTGAAAACGATACCGTTCTTTATCAGCTAGCTAAAACTTACGAGCTCAAGGGTGAAGCTGAAAAGAATCTTGAAACCTTAACGCGCTTAGTGACTGAATACCCTAATACTCAATATTTATCGGAAGTACAGTTTCGTCGAGGGGAAATTCTTTTTGCTTGGTCTGAATATGAATTTGCTCAGCAAGCCTTTGAAGCGGTAATCGAGTCAGAAAGTAAAACAGAGAATCAAACTTTCTTAACAAATGCTTATTACATGTTGGGTTGGAGTATTTTCAAACAAAATGATTATGAACTTTCCTTAGTAACGTTCACGCAGGTTCTAGATCGTGTATTTGCAGCACATAGTGATCTTATCGTGTCAGATCTAACATGGGTTGAAGCACACCAAAAAACCTTAGTTAACGATTTGTTGCGCGTGATGGGCTTATCTTTTTCATACTTGGACGGTGCTCAAAGTTTATCGACCTTATTTGATAGAGCTGGGGCGAAACACTATGAAGTGCTGGTGTATTCTCACTACAGCAATTTACTTTTAGACAAAGAATTATTTACCAATGCTATCGATGTGTATCGTGCATTTATTAAACGTCATCCTATGAACTTATGGGCACCCCGTTACCATATTAATGTTATCGAAACGCTCGCTAAAGCAAAATTCAAAGCCACTATTTACGATGAAAAGGTTAGTTTTGTCGAAAGCTATGGCCTTGGTTCTCGCTTCTGGAATTATCACTTAGATAACCCGGCTGAAGTGCCAGCTTATGCAGAGTCAGATCATCTAGCTTTTAGCAAAAGCTACTTAGAAACCTTCTTGATTGAACTGGCAGATGTTAGTTATATCAAAGGTCAAACGGCTGAAAAGAAACGCGCTAAAAATATCAAAGTACCGACTAAGGCTATGCAAACGAATTTTGCACAAGCGAGTGCCTACAACCGACAGTTTGTGGAAACCTTCCCAGCGCATGATCTAAACGCCAAGCGTTTATTTCTGCTTGCTGAAAGTGAATTCAAAATACATAACTGGTTAAACGCTATTCGGGCCTATGAACAAGTTGGCTACAACTACCCTGATTTCCCTGAGGCTTCAGAAGCCGCTTATGCAGTAATTGTCGCTTATACCGAATTCAGTCAAACGTTGGGGAATTTAAGCCCCGAACTGAAAGCAGAATGGCTGTTAGCAGAACAGACTAATCGTTTACGTTTTGTGGCAGAGCATTCAAAAGATAAGCGAGCATTAGATGTCCTGTTCATTGCCTTGAGCTATCAATTTAATACTAAAGACTATGAGCTAGCACTAGCCAATACTAATAGGCT
>CAXBKC010000255.1:0-6152 GCA_963975615.1 uncultured Oleiphilus sp. | reverse complement strand
TTCTGAACACCGGCCCGACGTAATTCCATTCCGGCTTGTTCAATTGAAGGCGTGCCATAGGTCATCGCCAAACTTACAGGTACTGGGTAGCCAAATTGAGATTCTAGTTTCTTTTCTAAAGCCAACCGCTGCTTCTTTGAAATTGCCAGCAGTGGTGAACCTTCGTCTGTCCAGACACTGGCATAAGCTTTTGCAACTCTGCCTGGCCGAATGCGTAAAATAACGCAATTGAGAATAAACCACCAAAGGGGACGGAATGTATCAACGACGCGAGCATCCCATAAAAACTCGGCTAAGTAACGGCGTACGGCTTTTTTTGTTGGCGCATCAGGCGTGCCTAAATTGACAAGCATGACACCAAATGAAGCAGGCTGTTGTTCTTGATTTTGCATATACACTCTCACTCATAAAACGTGAATGGCAGTGTATACAAAACCGAACTTATGGTCACCTATCCGATAATAATTGAACTATTTTTATAAAAGATTACGAGGCCATCATGGCCGCAAATGGATCAACAAACTCAACTGATTCATGCAACCTTCTAACATGTATCTCATCAAGGCTAAACGGCTCTTCCCTCCCAATACCTCCACAGCATGCTCGAAGGTATTCGACATTGCCTTTAACCTGAAATGATACTGTCCCCGATAGCATTGCAGACTTAGACTCATTTAAGCACTGCTCATCGACTAAAATTGTATTTTCACCCGTAGCATCTTTATAGCTTAACCAGAGTGACACTGGCTTATGCATAAGCTGGCTGAAGCTCATCCAAACCGCAGCATTAAAACTAAGGTGTTGAGTCTTGGTAGCGTTATTATTTTTCGCACTTGGCTTTTGACGTAATCGTTTAAGGAAGCTTAAACGTTCTTGTGTATCCGAACTATCTTTAGGCGGACGTATATCTGCATATTCGCTGATAGGAACATTGGTCAATGTTCTTAGCATGATAAGTTTTGATGGAATAGCTGACACCTGACTCTCCTTCTTGCTTGTTTCTAATGATTCAACTTTACACCTAAGTTGAATCACAAAAAGTGCGCTATTCATCCTAATGAATGTCTACTCTTCCTCACTACTACAAAAGTTAAACAGCCTGAATTATCAAGTAACAATCGAGTACTAATTTCAGCTTGTCTTGTGCTTTGCCATCAGGTTCACCAACACTCCAATTAAGATGAAAAATGCCCCGACAACGAACCACATATCAGGAATTTCTTGAAAAAAGAACCAACCAAATAAGGTCGCAAATACAACTTGTAAGTAGGAGAAGGCCGTGGCTCTGCCGGCGGCCTCTGTTTGCATTGCTTTAGTAAGCCCTATTTGACCGACTTGGGTAAATATCCCCACAAGCACTAAGAGCCCACAAGCATAAGCGCTTGGCATGACGAAGTCGTTTCCTAGCAATATAAGTGAAAATGGCAAAGCAATTAATGGAAAATAAAAGATAATGACCGAACTATCCTCTGTCTGATTTAGCTTCCTCACCAAGACATAGGCGATTGAACTACCAATGGCCCCTAAAATGCCAACTAATACAGCAAAATAAGATAAGTCTTGCGCCAACTCGCCAAATAAAAACGTAGGTCGAACCACAAGCAACAAACCGATAAAGCTCAAAACAATGCTCACAATTAATGACCAGTGAATATGTTCTTTCAGAAAAAACAACGCGAGTACTGCGGTAAAAATAGGATAGAGATATTGCAAGACAGTGGCTTCAGCCAACGGAAGATGGGTAATTGAATAATAGACACATACAAGCGTGACGGATCCAACCAAGCCACGCATAAAGAGCAAATCTTTTCGCTGACCAAAAGCAGGAATGCGCTTGCGATGAATGTCGGCATAACTCAAAAGAAGTGAAACCAAAGCCCTCGCGGCTACAATTTCTAAAACCGGAATACCTTCGATACTGGCGTATTTCACGCAAACTGCCATCACGGAAAAGCCAAATGCACTAAGAACCATGTAGCGCATACCAAGGGGTAAACTAAAAAAAAAGTGTTTCATTGATGCTCACAGGTAACAAATTACCTTGGTCTTGTGATAATAGGACTTTTTATACAGTGGAAAAAGCATGGAGCTATAGAATGAGTCTATTCATTGAACTGAATTCTATAGTCAATAAATAGGGTTACTTGTTTATCATTTTTTTGCCTTACAATCACAGGACTTTCTAGCCCTGAGATTGTGACTTTATAATTTGAACCGAGCGCTATTTTTGTAGCATCAATTTCTATTTTCACTTTTTCTAAGCGTTGGTTTCGTTAGCTTTGTGGTGAGCTTATAGCTAAAGAGATATTACCTAGACTTAAACTTGTATCTTCAGGTTTTTTTATGCTGCTAAGAAAAGCGTGTTCAGCTTGAATGCATTTTAGATGTCACTTTCTACTCTTTGTTGCTGCGAGCATAGCACCCATCCGCTCATGGATGACATTTATTGCCTTGAGTGGGCGAACCATCACCTTAAACTCGATAATCTCGCCGCGCTCGTTCCACTTGATAATGTCTACTCCGTTTACCAATATTCCGTCGACCTCTGTCTCAAACTCCAACATTGCATCATAATCTCCGACAAGCTCACGTACATACCGGAAGCTCGCGTTGAAGAAGACCTGAAAGGCAGCACTCAAATAGCCTTTGGTCAAAGCTTTTCCGCACTGAGGCGCGTGAACGACGGGAGAGATAAATACTACATCCTCCGCAAGGAGGCTATCTAAGCCTGATGGATCATTGGCTTTGACAAGATCGTGCCAGACCTCAATTGGATGTTGGTTCATAGACGCGACTCCTTAAAGATTTGTGTGATGCCTAGTAGCTTAAGCTTAAGCTTAATAGACGCCATCCGCACTTTAACATGTTATTTGGAATACATATAAGTCCATGTAACAGTGTTCACTATTGCACTCGAAATACACCTGAAAATTGTGTTTAATTTGAGTGTTTTTGCATGGTTTTTTATCAAACCGGGGGCTTTGTTTGTACAAACGGTCACATGAGTTCCCGCTTGCGCGGGAAGGACGTTCTGGCTTATGTAAATGACGCGACGGTTCTCGTGTATAAAGTATTTGTAAGCTCTTAATGGAACCTATATTTCAATAGTTCAGGTCTTAATCCTCACTATTTTACTGCATCCGACCTGCGCTCATAGACCCCCAGACGAATCTGCTCACGCGAATCAAAATCATTCTGACGAAGCGTGTTAACTTGCTGACTTTTATCGCCATCACTTAAGCCCTCATTACTTAAAATTGCTTGTCGCGCCTTAAGGTAACGTTCAACTCTTTGATTCCAATTAGCTCGTTCTTGATCTAAAACCTCAAATCGTTCAGCTGCTTCAGGACCCAACATCTCTGTTCTTAAAGCTTTTATCTCTTGCTGGTTTGCGCCACTTTCTTTTAGTACTTGCGTTTTAGCTTTCAAAATATCCGTTACTTGCGCTTCTTTGCGAGCCTCCACTATTTCAACTGGTGCTTGGGCGTCAATTTCAGCAAAGCGTGCCTGTTTTTCTTCATCGGTTAAACTTTTATTCGCGTTCACTTCCATACGCGCTAAAGAATAACTATCGTAGGCTTCTTCATCCGCATAGAAGGCATCATGTGTTTCTGGGCTTAGATGTAGACTTCTTAAATCACGCTGGGCATCAAGCTGTTCTTTTAAGAGGGATAAGTAACTTGCACCTTTAGTGTCAACACCCTGCTCCATGATTACTTTCAACGATTCAGAGCGTTCCACTTCAAAATCAAATAATGCTTTTTTCAGAGAAATATATTGAGTCATAATTTCTTTTGCCTGGCTCAAGGCCGGCTCATCAAGTGAATAATCCAAATATTCTTGAATACGACTTAAAATTATATCTAAGTCCTCTTCTTCAATCGTTGAAAGAAAAAAGTCAAAGACCCTCTTAATATCACTCGATATTCTTAAATTACCATCTTCATCTACAGCAAGCGCTTGCTGCATAATTGTCCCTTCTAAAGTACCGGGTAATGGACCATATTTACTTTTATAAGGCAGAACTTTTTCGCTAGGAATTCGCTTTTGGCTAGGTTCAATTTCTTGAACTATATCCTGCTTAGATACGAGGAAATTATCTGTAAGCGATTCTGGGGAGGTTTTTGCATCATCGTGCTCAACTAAGAACACAAAAACCAGCACCAATAAAAAAACTAATAGACTAGTAAATGAGATTATTTTTTTCTGAGTTAAGGGCATGATCTGATCTTATTGTGAATAGATTTGAAAGAAAGAAAGAAGGTAATGAAAGCTTATATTTTGTATAAAAAATAAAAACACCCGAATACTGTTATGTAAACGGGTGTCTTGAACATTCCAAATTAACTTATAGACCAGCTGACTTTAAACGAACAGCTTGGTTTTTATAAAGCGTAAGTGGATCTGTTTCAAACAAATGGTGAATACCAAAAATGTGATTCACTGCATCTAAATGGTTCATGTTATAGCGAGTTCCAATAACCTGCCCCCAATGCTGATCACAACGCTCAACTAAGCCATCGTTTGCACCATTAATGGTTGCACCAGTAAAGACTAAAAATGCATCAGTAATATCCAATGCCGTTTACATAGCTTGCACCAGATCCACAACGACTTGTCGGCTTACCCGCAGGGAAGTAGTTATTAAACTCATTTGCACCAGCAGAAGTCATGAATGTCACTGACGACAATGCATCTTGAGCGTATTCAGGATTGCCAGACAAGAAATCAATCACATTACCTAACAAGTTCAAAGAACCTTCAACCAAAGCCTCGACACCGCCACCTACAGGCACTATTCCTCGTGCTACATCAGCAAAATCAGAACCAAAATTAACTGCGTTAATTGTTGTAACTGATGCAACTAAGTCAGGACGTGCTCCAGCCACATAACGAACAGTTGGGCCGCCTAGACTATGTCCCATTAAATTAAACTTAGAAGAACCTGTCGCTGCACGTAAATCATCTAAGGCATCGATTAGGTCTTCACCACGCTGATAGGCATCATCCCAAGCAGATACATTAGGGGCATATACTTTTGCGCCACGGTCTTGAAGTGCTCCACGAACACCATAAAAATAATCAATACCTAGAATTGAGCTAAACCCTGAAACACCATGCACTAAGACAATCGGATACTTTGTCTTGTATGCATTACAATCTTGCCACCACCAGCAAAACGCACTTGCTTGCGCACTAAATGCAAGCAACATTGTCACCAGTAGGCCTTTGAGTAAATTACTATTCATTTTTATTTTCATGTCTTCACCTTGTTGTTTTTATATGAGTAAGGTCGCTGCAAAGCATTACGAAAAAAATATAACTAGCAAATAGCTAAGTACTGTAAACGAATGGTTAACGGCACATTAGACATATGCATTTTTTGCGGATAAACATTTTAGGTTAAACCGAGTTTGTTATATTTTTTACTCGTATTCACTTTCACCAACTATTTTCGATACTCTCAAATCCAAGCAAGCTTTACCATCACAAAAGAACATTTACATGAACCATGTATACTTTCGATCATTTTATTTTTCTATTAGCGAATTCAAGATTTGCTTAAGACTAAACGCTTGCATACACTTTCGGTCTTTTCACTGGCTTTTATTATTCACGGCTAAAAATCATGACGATATTTTTTGAACAAAACTGGATAAACCTACTAGCAGGAGCTTGGTTTTTGATCTGTTTTAATGGCTATATACGCTATGCAAAAGCAAGAAATTATCGAAGCAATGTATCATCGCCTAGTTTAGCCTCGGAAATGCATCGTTACCGCAGCCAGTGGATGAATAAAATTCTGACAAGAGAAATGCGTGTCGCCGATATTGCAGCAATTGCCAATTTAGAAAAGAGCGTGTCATTCTTTGCATCGACAACCATGCTTATTCTCGCCGGTTTAATTACTATTTTAGGCTCAACTGAAAAAGCTATCGACCTAGTCTCCGCACTCCCCTTCGCCCAGACAACATACAGATCAGAGTGGGAACTCAAAATCATCATGCTAATTTTGCTATTCGCTTATGCCTTCTTCAAGTTCACATGGAGTTTACGGCAATACGGCTTTGTCACGATCATGATTGGTAGTGCCCCCATCCCCACCGATCAATGTAGTGATGATGACAGGGAGGCATTTGCAAGAAGAATGG
>CAXBKC010000254.1:0-6153 GCA_963975615.1 uncultured Oleiphilus sp. | reverse complement strand
GCCCGGTGGGCCGCCTATTCGATCAGGCCAAATCCACGTGAAGTGACGAAGAACCAATTTTTTGTTATTCTTTATCATTAAAACTTACAATTAAATAGCGCACTTATTTATTAATACCAAATCCGGCGATGTTAAATTGAAGATTTTTAGGCGTTAATTATAGCTATTTATCGTTAGCACCTTTTGGATACCATCCACAAATCCCGGCTTGGTTACAGGCTTTCCATTAGAATCTAATAGACGACCATTTGTACCGATAGACCACCCAAAATTTGAGAGCCTGGAGCTACTTATGAAGTCAGAAAGAGCTTTTATCTCGATATCTGTAAGCGAATCATACAAGCGACATTCAACAGTCTTACTTTCTAGACGAAGATCAACCTCAACTTCTTTTACAGCTTTCAACTGATTAAGCTCGTTCCTGAGTTTCCTCTCGCTAGCAACCAGATCAAGGAGTCGATAGCGAATCTCAGGGTCTTCTATTCTTCCTGCCCAAGAAATTGGCTCAGCAGGAGTTGTATTGATAGCTTTTACGGGGTTTTCTGATTTGTAAGCATTTATTAAATCTCTGTAGACTTGCCCTGTAGCGTTTCTTATTGATTGCGTCTTAACGCCACCAAAACTCTCTGACAACCGCCCTATGGTCGCAATGCTGAAATCTTTTGATTTTCGATCAAGTTGAAAATCACATGCTTTTTTGACAACCGACAGATTATTTTTTACACGATTGCTAGGTGATTTTTCCAAAAGCTGTTCGTAAATTTTGTCAACGATTCTAGACACCTTAATACTCCGTATTTATTTTTCAGATGGAAGAGATATTGCTTTAGGTGTTTGGCCATTAAACATTAATTGAAGCCCTTCTTTAATCGCGCCCTCCTCTATCTGCAGGTCTTCCAGCGTGATCACTGCATCTTTGTCCATCAATTCGCTAACAGCATCCCAGCCTCCCAGTCTTGAACGAAGCATTTTGGTGATTTCATTTCCAATCTCTAGCTGCTGCCGCTCTGAAAGGGCAAAGAGCCCTGGCGAAAGCCCATTTTTACGAGCAAATAGATCTAATAGCTGTGTTCTTACCAGTGTTGCTTTTTGAGGTCTAGATGACTGATGGTAGCTGGCAGACTGGCAAACCATGTCAACATGCAGGAAATTACTAACTTCAGGAAAGTTCAAAAAAACACCTGCGTCCTGGTCAGTAGTTATTAAGTTGTGATGGGGGGATTTTGTAGAGTCGTTAATGCTGGAGTTTAGAATATTTATCGAATTCATGGAAAGACGAATTGCTACTATCAAATCACAGACAAGAGAATCAAATCTTGTTACCTCTTGTTCATAGTGGGCTTCAGTAAGTGCTATTTCATGGGAACCTGTGAAGTCTTGCTTTTCACGAAGCTTTTGGTACTGCTCGTCTTCCAAAGTGTCGATTTTCTGTCTTAATTCATCAATGACGATTGATGCAGCTTTGCATTCAAGTGTTATTTCGTTGCATAACATCTGAAGGCCGCCTAAAAAAGCAGGTCCTGAATAAAAAAAACGACAACGAAGACAGTTGCTATTTCCTAGATACCCTGCAGGTGTTGGATGATAAACTTTTGAGCTCTCACCTATCATATCACCGCCAATATCACACTTAGTACGTCCATTAGGACAAATCCCGTAATCCATCATGGTGTAGGCCGCTGAAGGCATTGTCGAATTATTTTTAACCAGTTCACCTCTAGAATTAACTAGCTCACTTGTTATTTGGTCCATCTTTCCTTGGCGAATTAACTGATCAACTCTGTTAGCTTGGTTCTTTATGATTAAAGATTCAGCATCGTTTAACGCTTCCCTTATTTCCTCAGCAGTAACTTTTGTATAATAGATCGTCATAACTAAAGATGAGTGACCAACAAGCTTCTGAACTACTTCAGGAGCTATTTTAGCGTCTCTTATAAAAGCTGTTATAAGAGACACACGCATAGAATGAAGAGTAAAAAGGGAATGAAGATTGCTCAAAGAATTTGCATCCTTCTTCCCTTTTCTTATCATTGTAAGGGGTAATTCCTTGTCTTGAATAAGATGTAGAACTCCAGCAAAGCCAGAACTGAGTTTGGCTTGCGTCAGTGGAATACCTCCTTGCAAGGAAGGGTCTCTAAAAAGAAAGCAGCTTCTACCTTTGTACCCATATTTTCTGAGTGTTCTATCATTTTCAGTTTTGACTTGATTAGTCCATTTGGTCGGTTTCTCCAGAGGGTTATACTTTGACTGCCAGTTTCTTAGCTGAATCAAAAGGGGAATAATTCTTTCGTCAACCCATGGAATATCGTATCCTTCAAAAGCATTAGAGGCCGTTTTGTTCGTGCTAACATGGCAAACAACTTCTTTATCACTACCAGGTTTGAAGAAACCTTGATGATGTTTTTTGGGAACTCGATATTCTTTGAGAAGCTGGTTGTTTACCCATTTATATTTACCATTTTCTTCCTCAAGAATCTCGTAGTCAGCCTCTCCACTATCAAGCCAACATATTTGGGAGCCTCTGAATGGCATGAAGAGCTGCGTATATATCGCCACTACCCTCACGGGTGACCAAAGTTCGAAAACTCCATCTAGTTTACGCCAAACACAATTAGGATCGCTATCGTCAATGATATTTTTATCAGCAACAAACCACTCACCCACAAAATCAAAGAAATCAGTTGCATATTTTAGTCTTTCGTACAGTTCTGAAAAAGTTAATACCTCCTTTCCTGGTGGGATAATTAAGTGCCTGGCGCGCTGTATATAGCGGAAGGGAAGTGCTGGCTTTGTTGACTCATGGTTATTAAACCTAGGCTGAAAATCAACAGTTAACACCTTCCTATTTATTGGGTTTTCATATCCTTCTAAAACAATAATTTCGCCCGTTTCCTCGCAATGGTGTGAACATAGCCTTTCAATAACGAAGTCAAAAAATTTTTGAAGATGATTTACCGATGATATATTTTTCTGTGAATCTGGCAATGAGTCTATAAAACTATTTATATCTAGCCGAGGAGACTTGGAATCACAAAGGTACTCAGGTAGCACAGGCAGAGTTTTTTTGAAAAATACGAAAAAGTTTTTGATAAGAGATCTACGTGTTGAGTAAGATCCTGTTGAGGTAAGCCAGTCGTCAGCAATTTTTACCCATGGATAGTATTCTTCATTTTCAAATACAGAGATATAAGGATCTTTGTATAAGATCCGATCTATCCTCACGTTAGGCGAAACTGTTTTTGGGTTGTTTGGAAGCTCTGGTATTTTACTAGCAATTTCATCATACTCTTCACGAGTTTTTATTTTTTTGTCATGACAATACTTCTTAATAGTCCTAAGATCCCAAAGCTTTTCTGTACTAAAATTCAAAAAATCGAAAAATGAGCTAAAACCATAATATGCTAAAGGATCCTCAGGCAAAGAGCGGTAGAGTTTACGTAGAACTTTATAATCATTGATATTTTCAATATTTACTCCTTTTTTTCTTATTAATTTAACTGCATCTAGCGGATCTTGATAAACCAAACCAACAAAGCTAGGCCAATCATAGTATTGATCATATTTTGTATAGGTACGAGGAAGTCTTTTCTCCAATTTAACAAGAACCATGTATTCAAAAGGAACTTTTATCTTAACTGATGGTGAATTTAAAAACTCAACCGCCTCCTCGTAAGAAAAATACGATAGTGACAGAAAATCTTGCCAGCTAACCCACCCTTTATTTTTATAAGTCGTCTGTGGGTTGTAAGGAAGCATCGGGTCTTTTTTTCTTTTTCTTTTATAATCGGTTGGGTGCCTTATTTTTAATTTTCTTGCGGCCTCTTGTGCTTCTTTAACTGTGGGGTACAAGCCACGCAAGAATTCTTGCCAGCTTACCCAACCTGCCCCCTTGTATTTCCTCTCTGGAACTCTGGTTAACCTTGGGTCTTGTTGGTATCTTTCTACATATTCATTGTAAGTTTTTGCCTTTAGTTTCTTAGCAGCTTTAGCTGCTTCTTCGTAAGTTTTGTACAATTCCTTTTTATTTGTACCAAAGAAAGTGAACCAGTCAACCCATCCTTTTCTTTGATACTTTATATTAGGATGAGCAGGTAGCATTTTATCTTCACGGAATCTAACTTTGTATTCTGTAGTTTTTGTTATTCCAAGGTTCTGAACAGCTTTTTCAGCCTCTTCATAAGTACCATATCTTTGTTGGTCTAAAAAAATAGAAAAACCTTCCCACTCATCTGCATATATTTTCGCAGGATCAGAAGGGAGAAGAGGGTCTTCTTTATACATATTTTTGTATTCTATTGAATTCTCACATCTTAAAGCTTGCGCAGCAGCCTTAGCATCTTCGTATAATGCATATTTTTGAACACCTAAAAAAGACTTCCAGCTTATCCATTTATCTGAATATTTCATCTCTGGCTTGGCTGGCAATCGAGAATCTTCCTTATACCTTCTTACATACTCTATCTTTTTAACTATGTTCAGCTTAATTGCAGCAGAACTGGCTTCTTCATAGGTTTCATACTTCATTCACGTTAGTTCCCTTCAATTAAGTCTGATTTTGCATTCTTTGATTTATCACTGACTACTAAGTTGGCTACTTTTTTTAACTCTCGCGCAATTTTTTTTGTATGCGGATCTGTGTATGTTTTCTGGCTTTCTAAAGAACGGTGATGTAACGCACCCTTAATAATATATTCGTCAATATCAGAAGATAAATTTCGCGCTTCGGCTAACCTTTGACCGTACGCATGCCTATGGCAGTGAGGTGAGCCGCCCAATTCGAGATAGTGGCTAAGACCTATTCTTTTAACTGCCTTGTTATGCTTTTGCACAAAAGATTTTATGCTTAAGGGATCTCCGATCTTATTGGTGAATAAAAATGGGTGTTCCCTTCCTGGAAGGGGCTTCACACGCTGTTTTTCGACATATAACCTAAAAAGATCATAAAAGACATCTTGTATATTATCTCCAAATAGGAAGACCGGAAAATATTTACCAACGCTAGAAACTGTAGGATTCTTCCACCCTGCATGGTAAGACCTTTTGCTGGATGTAACTCTATCTTCAAGTCCATATTTTATCTTTAGAAAGGTCTTCCTATTACAGTTAGGGTTGTTTGTTAAGTGCCGGTACCATTGTGGTGCTAGCCCCTCTCTAGGGTGATACACTCGGATTTGCTGTAACCCTTCATTGGGAATTATATCATCAACATATAGATGAAACGGCTCTGACACCCTTAAACCGCCATAGTGCATTAGCATTGTAATTAAAATATTTGACAGATCATATTTTTCTACATTACTGTCATTTATAGACTTTCCTTTCTTCAAAAACCCCTGCCCAAGCAAGTCCCATATTCTATCTTCTTCAAAAGGTTTTTGGGGATCTTCTATGATAGAAACTTCGTTTCTATAGCTTACAGCTCTGGTTCTGCTAACTTCATTTGCCTTGTGGTCTGTTGAGTAAGTGTGCTTCAAAAATGATCGGTTCATACGATTATTATAAGCAGCAAGATTCATTAATTTTTCTGTTTTTGTTGCAACACGCCTAGGGTTCAGCAGCTCACTTGCGCCATCTTTTTGATCATATAGCCAATCTGAGTAAAGTGTAATATGGCGAATAATCTCATTACCCGAGCCTTTAGACCTCGGCTGCCACCTAAGACCTGTAGGATCGAAGCCCTCTTCATCTACAGTCCCATCGAAAAGCCGTTGAGCAAATGTCTCAAACATAATTGCGGGATTTTTGAATGTATCCCCGTTGGCATATGAATAGTCAATCAACAACCTGACAGCCTGAATGGACTTGTCCATCCAACCGCTGCGACGGCCGCGCAGTCTTCTGTAGATCATGTATTCAAGGTGGGACTTCAATATAGCGCCGTTCACCGCTACCGCCTTCATAGCAAGAGAAGCGGAGTGGTTGTCTATCTTGGCTCTAACTTTAACAACAGCGCTGTTTAGATACATGATAAGCTCTATATACTAATAGTACATAGTATATGGTTATATGTTATTTATCACTGATTGTAAAGCTGATAATTAGCTAAAATACAGGCATATTGTACATAAATAGTATGCTCAATTTAGGGGGTATTTCTGGATCGTATGGAATTCCACGTTTACGAAACCGGCGAAACCATCCGCGCCGAACAGC
>CAXBKC010000253.1:0-6161 GCA_963975615.1 uncultured Oleiphilus sp. | reverse complement strand
AAAGTTATTAATCTTAGTGAAGCAAAAAGAGTCAAAACATCCATTTCTAAAGATAAGACTCCAGATTTACCTTCTTTTAAGAAGTACGCTAAAAACTGGTTCGATCTTAAAAAAATTGAATGGAGAGAGTCACATTGTATAAACACAAAATCAATCATTGATAAATCACTAGCACTTCACTTTGGATTACTACCCATAAATGAAATTAGCAAGCAAGAAATATTAAGTTTTAGATCAATACTTTCTAAAAAGAAAGGTCGCAATTCAAGTGGATACTTGTCTAACAAGACAATCAATAATCACTTACAAGTGCTGCGTAATATTTTATTAGATGCCTCTGAGGAATATGATTTTGTTAGTACTTTTCGAAATATAAAACCATTAAAGAAACAAAAGGTTCATATCAATCCTTTCTCTCTTGATGAGGTTAACTTAATAGTGAATAACGTTAGAAAAGATTATAAAAACTATTATGTATTACGTTTTTATACTGGTCTGCGTACAGGTGAAATAGATGGTCTCAAATGGAATCATGTCGACTTTAAGAATCGTCTAATACTAATTCGTGAAACCATAGTAAACGGTAAGACGGAATACACTAAAACAGATGGTTCACAACGTGAATTACCCATGCTAGGACCTGTTTACGAGACATTAAAAGAGCAATATCTTGCAACAGGTAAAATATGTAAATACGTATTTTGTAATAACAATAACCAACCTCTAGATCACAATAATGTCACAAAACGTGTGTGGTACCCGCTTCTAAGCTTTTTGAATTTGGAAAAAAGACGCCCTTATCAATCTCGTCATACTGCAGCGACCATATTATTGGCTTCTGGAGAAAATCCCGAGTGGATAGCTAGATTCTTAGGCCACAACTCAACTGAAATGCTCTTCAGTGTCTATTCACGCTTTATACCCAACCTCACAAGGCAAGATGGTAGTGCCTTTGAAAAATTACTCACTAAACAAAACATGGAGATAAAATAATGATGAGAATATACGCGTCTCAACTAGCTTCAAGCGAAGCATTAAACGATATCACTAATCATCTAATGCATACCTTAAATATAGATAACAGTAGGTGTTTACTTATTCTATTAAATGATTTTGATTCCGAAAATAACAAAGAGGCCATTAAACGATGGATTAAACCGAAAATTTGGCAAAGCTTGAATTTGAATGGCTATGTTTGTATAAATGAGTTAACAAAACTATTAAATGATCATTTATCAAATAGCTTCAATGAAGCTAACTTTTCTTTCTAATTATCATTAAATCTGCAACAAGCCAAATACTAATATTTGAACAAGGGTGTTTTAATGTAAGTAACTAAGTTGTAAGAGTTTGCACTTAACCTGATCTGTTGAAATAGAGGTTTCAATCAAAGCGTACAATCACAACATTGAGGCTTAGGCAGCAAAGTGCCATAACTTGCCGTTGAAGGTTAAATTTAGTTTTGGCCAAATCGTCATGAATTAGCTTGCTGGAAAATTAAGGCTTTGCATTCCTAAGCGGCCTTTTTTGAGCTTGGCTTTTTACTATCTAAAACGAGTGAAAGAGAGCAAAAGCGTTCATTTTGACTGGCCCAAAAACAGCTTACTTCAAGAGCAAAGCGAACATTATTCACCATAGTAAACGTAGCTTACTTTCAGCCGTAAGCGATCCTTTTTTTGGATAATTTACTTAGCGTAATAAAAACAAAAGCAGCATTTTTAGTAGTTAGTTTGTGACATTTATGTGTCCACTGAAACGAGTAAATTCCAGATTCCATCTGATGCATTATTGTCAAACTTTATTGAATCCTTCTTTAAATGTGAGAACTTTATCATGAATCTTTTCGCATAAAGCTATTTGATTCTATAGAAAATCTGTTTATCATTATATTGATCGAACGTTCTATAGAGAGTAGTTATGGCTAAGTCAAAGTTTCCAACAAACCAGGATGCATTAGATGCTATCTTCAAAGAATCGATTCCGCTTTTTGCCAAATACGGCTTTAGCGGTGTATCTATTCGTCAAGTTGCAAGTGCTGTTGGTCTTAGTATTGCGACTATTTACCATCATTTTCCCGACAAGAAAGCCTTGTACCTAAGTAGTATCGAAGCGTCATTCAAAGATAAGGCCGAGCAGCTTGAGCAAGCTCTTAAAGCAAATGGGAGCGTCGAAGAGCAGCTCACTCGATTTATATATAGCTTTACGGTTTTGATGGCTAAAGATCAGGACTTTAGGTTGCTACTTCAGCGTGAATTATTGGAAGCAGACCCTGATAGGCTAAGCGTGCTCGCATCTAGTGTTTTCCTCACCCAATTCGAAAATGTTTTGAGACTTGCGGAGCGTATTTCTCCTAATAGTGACTCTCATATGACGGCGCTATCCATGTTTTCGTTAGTTTTCTATCACTTAGAAGCCACCCCGATTCGTGCTTTCTTACCGGGAGGGCGGCCAGAGCATGATGACCCGGAATTTATAGCCAAACATGTTTGTAATGTTCTGCTGAACGGAGTGTTTAAATGATAAATCATACTATTCTCACTTTGCTCGCGTTGATGTTTCTTGTGTCGTGTAGCGATAACACACCCACTAAAGATCAACACCAAACATCAAGCCCTCTTGTGTCAGTTACGGTTGAACAGGTTACTCGTACTGCAGTTCCTATGTTCTATTCAGCTGCGGGTTATACCAATGTTTCTCGAATAGTAGAAATAAGTACTTCGCAGTCAGCAACCATACATGAACTCAAAGTAAAGGAAGGTGACTTAATTGAACAAGGAGACTTGCTCATCGTTTTAGATGAATCCGAACTATTAACATCTATCAGACTTGCAGAAAACTCAATAAAGTCAGCGCAGATACAACTTAAGGATCTTGCTCAAGACTACATAAATGCAAAAACTCTAAAAGAGAAGCGCGTTATCACGCATGAACAGCTCCGCAAAGCCAAAGTACAATTCAATCTTGCAGAAACTCGACTATCACAGGCTGAGAATGAGTTAAAAAAGCAATTAGCCAGGAAGCCCTACCACCGCATTAATAGCCCGATTAGTGCTCGCGTGATTAAACGTTGGGTTGAACAAGGGGATCTAGCACTTATTGGCAAACCCTTGCTTCAATTGGAAGCCTTAGGTGGCCTTGAATTTGAAACAGCCCTTCCTGCGAGATGGACCAACACCTTAAATGTCGGTGACATCTACCCGCTAAAAATTCATAATCGCAACAAACCAGTTAATGCAGTTGTCTCTCATATTGTTAACAGCGTTGATCGAGTCACTCAGACCTACAAGGTCAAACTAGCACTTTCCGATTCAGGCAGCATCCAAGCAGGACTTTCTGGGCAAATTGATTTTGTCATCGGTAAAGAGGATCAGCTACTTGTTAGCTCATCAGCCATCATTAAACGCGCAGGCGTATTTGGCGTGTTTCGCGCACACGAAGGAAAAGCAAGATTCACTCCTGTTAATATTGAAAGACGATGGCAAGACTATTACCTTGTACTATCAGGTTTAAATGAACACGATCAGGTCATCATCTCATCTCCAGAGAAGTTGAAAGATGGAACTGCGATAGATACAACGGTCGAACAAGTAAAATATCACCCGCTGGCTGAGACAAACGTACAGGTAAGCCGATAATGAGCGCTAAGAGTTTTAATATCGCTCACTTTCTGGCGAAAACATTTATTGAGTCAAAGCTAATTCTTGCGCTGGTACCAGCCGTTCTACTTTTTGGGTTAATGGGATTGTTAGAGACGCCCCGCGAAGAAAATCCTCAAATTGTTGTACCCGCTGCTGATATCACCATTCCAATTCCTGGCTTGTCACCCATCGAAGTTGAACATTTGCTTTTGACGCCTCTAGAAAGCCATCTCAATACCATGCTAGGCGTTAAACATACTTATGGTATTGCAGGTGAAGGCTTTGCAAAAATTCAGGTTGAGTTTGAAGTCGGTGAAGATAAAACCGAGTCTTTCGTTAGACTTCATGACCAAGTCCTGCGTTACAAAAAATCATTACCTCCCTTAGCCGGCGAACCTCATGTTCAACTAATCGATATTGATGATGTGCCGTTTATGGTTATTACATTAGCGTCTTCTGAGTACGACCGGTATCAGTTATCGAGAATGGCTGAGCGTATGACAGAGCACTTGCATAGCCTCGAAGGTATTGGAATAAGCGAAGTTCACGGTAAACAAGAAGATGAAATACGTATCGAAATAAACCCGACCCGACTACAAGCCTTTGGGGTGAGTTTAAATCAGGTCAGAAATCATATTCAAAGTGCCAATATCGATCATTCACTTGGCTATAAAGTGATAGATAAACAGAACAAGCATCTACGAATCACACATAAGTTTGAAGATATTGAACAGCTAAAACGTTTAGTCGTATTTAAAGATCAAGAGCTTGTCGTACACTTACAAGACGTAGCGACTATCGAAAATGCGCCAGAGCAGATAAACGCCAACCTCTCACGTTTCAATTTTGGTCCTGCAGATGCCCGCTTTACCGAATATCAAGGCAAGGAAATGGCCGCTGTACATATTAGCGTGGCAAAACAAGGCGGTATTAACTCAGTTCCCTTAGCGAAGAGTGTTCTTGAGCGTATCGAGATTATGCAGAACAAGTGGATCCCTGATGCCGTACAGGTTGTCACCACACGAAATGATGGCCAAAAAGCCAACGACTCTGTTAACTATCTAATCGAGCATCTTTTCATCGCCATTGCCGTAGTGAGTATTGTGCTTTGGTTGTTTTTGGGCTGGCGAGCGGCCGCTATCGTACTGTTCACCATTCCAATTGTCTTTGCCTTAGTGATTGGTGTCGACTTGCTGGCAGGACCAACACTAAACCGTATTACCTTATATGCTTTGATTCTCGCCTTAGGGATGCTGGTAGATGATGCCATCGTTGTCGTCGAGAATATTCACCGGCATAACCAGATGCTCCCCGTAGACGGTTCTCAGCAAAGTTATTCCGAAGCTATTGTTCGCGCTGCGTCAGAAATCGGCAACCCCACCACGCTGGCAACTATCACAATCGTCATTGTATTCCTGTCTTTGTTATTCGTGACGGGTATGCTCGGCGAATATTTCTACCCTGTCGCATTCAATGTTCCGGTTGCGATGATTGCCTCACTGCTGGTTGCCTATATGGTAACGCCGTGGGCTGCTCGTCGCTTTCTGCCAGTGACCCATGAGAAACACCGTGAAATTTGGCTACAAAGGGCATTTCGCTCGATATTCAAGCGCTTATATACACAAAAGGCCTGGCGCTTAACTTTCTTTGGCTTTGTGCTTAGCTGTTTGGTATTTTCCTTAATGCAGCCCGCATGGCAATTTGTGCGGCCACAAGGTGTTGCGGGTGAGCTTTCCAGTGCCGCAGTTCCACTCTCTTTTTTACCGAAAGATGATAAAAACACATTTCTGGTAACATTCCACCTTCCTGACAACTCGGCGCTTGAAGAAACAGACCGTTTAGTTAGACAGGTATCTTCTACGCTACTTGACCACCCTTATGTGATAAATACCCAAACCTTTGTTGGCATTCCCTCTATTGTCGATTTCAATGGTCAGCTCAAGGGCAATGCAAATAATATCGGCGCTCAGTTTGCAGAAATACGCGTGAACTTGGTAGATAAATCTACGCGTGATATTTCCTCTATTGAAATAGTCCAAAACTTACGAAAAGACTTAGCCGAGCTTATATCTGGCAACCCTGAGACAACAATTCAATTTGTTGAAGACCCACCAGGGCCACCAGTAAAAGCCACCATACTCGCTGAAGTTTTTGGATGGGATAATAAAGAGCGCGAGGCGCTTACCGCCAAAATTGAAACGATGTTTAATGATACTTGGGATATTGCTGAAGTATGGAATAGCAGTGCCTCACCGATCGCCGAGTATCATTTTAGAATCGATCAAAGGCGCGTAATATTAGCCGGTTTGAATGTTGAACAAGTATCCTCAGCGTTGAACTTTTTTTTACAAGGCGATATCGTCAACTACTTGTACCAGCATGAAGCTAGAAATCCGATTCCCATTCGCTTGGTTGTGCCCCACCAACAACGCATTACACCGGAGGCTTTGGCTCACACCTTCGTCAAAAATCAACAGGGTATTTCTGTGCCCCTTTCTACTGTGATTGATGTTGTCTCATCGG
>CAXBKC010000252.1:0-6189 GCA_963975615.1 uncultured Oleiphilus sp. | reverse complement strand
CTATCTTGTAAAGCCCTTCGATTTAAATATTTTGTCTGCCCGTGTAAATGCTTTATATCGAAGGCATACAGGTAGCTCAAAAAAAGAATTACGCTTTGGCGATTTAGTACTCGATACTGCAACATATTCACTCAATAGAAAAGACTGCGTTTTTCAGCTCAACCAAACATTATTTAGGGTGATAAAGTTGCTCATGTTACGCGCTCCGGCAATGGTCACGAGGCAAGAAATTGAGTCTGAGATTTGGGGTGATGATCCGCCAGATTCCGATATTTTAAGGAGTCACATTTATCAACTTCGAAACAAAATCGATAAGCCATTTAAACATCACTACATTAAAACAATCCCTAAAATAGGTTATCAGTTGGTCAATGAACAAGAGCGCTTAAATTAAATGAAAATCAATGCGAAGCAACTTACTTTTCTTTATTTTTCAATTGTTGCATCAGCCATCATCATTATTCATGCCTCTGTGTTTCTTTCTACGACAGAAGACATAGAGAGACTTTACGCAGAAAGTCGCTTGGATAGTATTAGTAATTATTTATTAAAATCCTTAGATAATCATCAAATAAAAAAGCAACCTGAGTTCTTACTTCAGACGCAAGGTAAAGCAGAGTTTGATCCATTTATAAGGGTTTATTTTGATAGTGCTTTAATTCCAAAAGAGTTAAATATTCCCAAAGACGTTGCACTAGGTTTTGCATTTGAGACTGAAGATGAGGTTAATAATAAAACCTATTTTGTGCTTAAGAAAAACCTTGGCCCGAGCTATGGCGAAGCCTATTTGGTTTTGGATAATAGTTATTATGAGTTGATTGAAGAAAGCTTACCAACCTCTCATGCAAAGCAGCTTATCATTTCGTTTGCGTTATTAATTGTTAGCTTATTGGTTGTTTTAAAAATTTCAGCACGCTTGACCAATCCAATATCAAAAATGGTGGATGACTTATCAAACAGACAAGCCGATAGCCTTGAGCCTATTCAGCTACCTAATGGTATTGTGCCAACAGAGCTTGAACAGTTAGTGACAAGCTTTAATGATTTTCAAGAACGGATTAATCTCTTGGTTGAAAGGGAGAGGTCATTTAACCGTTATGCGAGCCATGAATTGCGCACACCTTTAATGGTGATGAAAGGCGCAATTAATTTATTAGCGGAATCTAAAGACCCAGCATTTGTCGAAAAGCAACGCATAAGATTAGATAAAGCCACTAATGAAATGAATGAATTTATTCAAACATTACTTAGCCTTACTAAGTTACAGCCCTCTGAGAATATGATAACGACTGATATTGGTGAAGGGGAGTTTAAGTCATTAATCGACAATCATCGTTACTTATTAGAGGGAAAAGAGGTTGCCATCAATATAATTGTTGAAGGCGATTTGAAGATAAAAATGCCAGAAGCTGCGTTTAATATACTTATTGGGAATTTAATTAAAAACGCGTTCGCCAATACATTTGAAGGCCAAGTAGATATAAATGTTGTGAATCAGATATTTGAGATACGTGATACTGGTGTCGGTTTGCTTGATCAAACTAAAACAAATGAAGGTTATGGTTTGGGTTTATTGTTGGTAAAAGATATTTGCAAGCAATTCTCGTGTGTGTTTTCTCTAGTGGCGAATAGTGACAAAGGTTGTACGGCCTCTTTGGTTTTTCCAAAGGTTAATTTATAAACAAAATATTATTATGCCTTCGTATAACTATCCGATTGTGATTTTTATGTAAGTGTCTTAATAATGGCGTTTTTCGCAAAAGAGATGGGAATTAATAAAATGAAAATGGCCTCAATTTAATGAGGTCATTTAGTTCGGGTAATAATTCTAGTTAATAATTAGAGTTACCGTTTCTGATTTGTTACCTGTAATGCCTGTAGTGTCTGTTGTTGCAATCGCTAGTTGGTAGCTACCTGGTGGCATGTCAGCTAGTTCAATATTGTTAAGTGTTGCCGGTACGCTGAGAGTATCTTCAAATGAATCTCCCTCGTAAGAAATATAAACTTTATAACTATCAATTTCATTAAGTTCTAATGCTGAGCCATCTTCGCGGGCAGTGGGTGTGTCCCAGGATAAAGCTATCGATGCTAACGGGTTGACCGTTAGCGTGGCACTATTACTAGTGACTGATCCAGCTTTGTTGGAAACGACAACATCATACTGAGCGCTATCATTCAAGCTTAGACTTTCAAAGTTAAGATAGCTCTGGTTACTGCCTGAAAGAGGTGCTCCATTCTTTCGCCATTGATAATAAAGTATGCCTGTGCCAGTAGCGCTAACATTTAATGTGAGGTTTTCTTGGATGTAGGTTGTCTGGGATACTGGGTGTAATGATATTACAACAGGCGTCACTGGGTCAGGGATAGTTTCAATAGTTAAAAATGCTTGAGATGTTTTTGTGGTATCTGGGGTACTTAATGAAATGCTGTACTCACCTTGGTCTAATAAAGAAGTGGATTCTATTGTGTAATTGGCAGTGTTTGCATCATTGATAATTGTTCCATTTAAGTGCCATTGGTAGATTATTTCCTGCCCATCAGAGCTGCTGGCAGAAATCATAAATGTTGCCTTTTCGCCACTTATTACCGAAATCGATGTGGGGTGCTCAGTGATTGTAATGTCAGAAATGGGAGTCGTAGTATTATTTTTACCTCCGCCTTTTCCTGGTTTTTTGGTGGGTTGTTCTGTCGAGCTGTCATCTTTCCATGAAGGCTTTGCCATTGCAATTGAGCCAAAGCTCAATAATCCAGTGAATAAGAATATAATCGCGAATTTCGACTTTGAGTAAGAATAAAGTGACAACATTTAAATACCTCATGTAAATTGATATGAGGCTATTAAATGTTAAATGACGTGAAATTGTTAAAATTATGTCGTGTTTTATGGTGCTTTATGGTCATTAAATTGACGTTCTGTAGGTTTTGGGAGCAAGGTCAATACTTAAGTGTGACCGGATAATCATTTTTGGTCTTAGATGAATTTGCATAACTATTCTTTTAATCTAGGCTAAATGCCTTATCGATTTTAGTGAAACAGAGGTATTAAAGGTGGCTGTATTTTGTGGAGGGTTTATTGTAATTTGAGGGTGAATTTATTCTAACTAAGCCGATTGAATACTGATATAAATTGGCGATTATAAACTGAGTAATTAACCTTTAGGCAGGATAGGGCGACTTGTGAGGTAAGCGTCAGCATCTTCTTCAGTTAAGGGTCTAGCATAATAGAACCCTTGAACATAGTCGCATTTCGCTGATATCATTTTTTGATGTTGTTTTATATTTTCTACTCCCTCTGCGACCGTTTTTAGCTTTAATTTTTTGGAGAGTTCAACGATAGATTCAAAAATATTGATTGTGTCGTCGTTAGTATTAATGTCAAAAATGAAGCTTCTATCAATTTTGAGAATGTCGATGGGTAATATACGTAAATAACTTAAAGAGGAATATCCTGTTCCGAAATCATCGAGCGCTATTCTGATGCCTAATGTTCGGATTTTATTCAGCTCATTTATTGCGTGCCCCTCATCTTCTAGTAAACCTGATTCTGTTATTTCTAACTCTAGACTTGTACCAGGGATATCATAAAAGTTGAGTAACCCTTTTAACAGATCATACATATCTGAACGGTAAAGTTGTACAGAAGTAACATTTACTGAAACACAAATATCTACATAGCCTATGCTTATCCAGTGTTTTATTTTTAAACAAGTTTGACGTAAAACCCATTCTCCAATAGGTAATATTTGTAAGTTTTGTTCGGCGATTGGAATGAACTGAGTAGGATAGACTAGGCCCAATGTTGGGTTTTCCCATCTTAGCAGCGCTTCAAATCCATCAATTTGATTAGAGTTAGTTGTTAATCGGGGTTGATATTGCAGGTAGAGTTCCTTATTTTCTATAGCCTTTCGCAAGTGAGACTCAAGGGCATGTCGCTCTTTTACTGCAATATTCATTTCTTGGGAATAGAATGAATAACAATTTTTACCTTTTCGCTTAGCTTCATACATTGCTAAGTCGGCATTTTTAAGTAATTCACTAACATCCTCGCCATCTTCTGGAAAGGTTGCTACGCCAATGCTTGCTCCTACCGATATATCTTGCCCTTTAATGATAAACGGCTTGGATAAGCCGTTAAGTAAGCGAGTAAGCGGTATATCAATCGTTTCAAGGTCAGAGATATCATTTATCAGAATCGTAAATTCATCGCCCCCCAAACGGGCCACCAAAGATGAGGATTCAAGGTCTCGTTTGTTTCTTACTATGTAATCTTCGATACGCAAACTTCGCTTTATTCGATTAGCTGTTTCTACTAATAATAAATCACCGCTATCATGGCCTAAGGTATCATTAACAGTTTTAAAGTTATCTAAATCTAGAAAGACAAGGGCGAAGCTTCGTTTATGTCGTTTACTACGCTCAATCGAGACTGCAAGTTCATTGTGTAGAGTTATACGATTTGGTAAGCCAGTTAAATTATCAAAATATGCAAGTTGTTCAATTTTATTATTATTCGATTCAATGTTGCCTCGCATTTCAAGAATTGACCCGGAAAGTTCTCCAATTTCATCATTTCTATTTTGTAGCTGAACAGGAGAGTCCATTTTGCCTTTTCCAATATCTGTGACGATAGACCGTAATACATTAATTGGGTTTAGGACGAGTTGTCTTAAATATAGGAAAGACAGCAGCATTATAAAAAATAATACCCCAATGACTGCCAACACAATGATTGAAGCTAAGCGATTTGCAGATAGGTTGAATCTTGAAACGGGAACGAGAGACTGAAGGTGCAAGCCGGCTTTCAGTTTAAATTTAGCGAGATAAAATTTATCTTCAGATGAACTAAAAGAAATGAAGCCTTCAGAATCTTCTTGCACAGAATTTAGATCTACCGATGAAAACCTATTTTTTTTGTCTGAAGAATAAAGAATTCTTTTGTGGCTGTCAGAGACTAGATAAAGATTTGATTCATCATTTGATAAACCATTGAGCAAGACCTGAATGAAGTTCAAGCTCATCGATAGGGTAAAATAAGTCCTCCCCGCTTTTTTTTGATCGAGGGTTTGTCCATCTTGTTTGCTGGCTAGTACTAAGCCGGAGTTAACACGATAACCTGAGTCATGCCCATCACTCTTTTCTATCTGCGTAATAACTTTGTCCAAAGGGGTTTTGGATAATAATTTGTAGAATCCCCAATCCGATTGGTCGAATGCAACATCCGAATACTTTCGATTATCAACCGCCGAGTCTACTTCACCGGTGTTGAGAATTAATTGTATTGAAAAGTAGTCGGGATATACGTACTGATAGTCCCTAAGTTGACGTAGCAGAGCTGGTTGTAATAATGAAAATCGTTCATCCCCCTGATTGATATAATCTTGGAGCAATCGGCTACTAGCAAATAGTTTGAGGTTAGCCTCTGCATTGATAATTCGATCATTTATAGAAGGGATTAATGTCTGTGAAATATCACGGACATTATTAGTAATTGAATCTTTTGTCGTGTTTATCACGAATTGATAGGCCGCACCACCTATTAACATAAGTGGAATCACTGTAATGAGCAGCATGGGGCCAAACAACTTATGTTGTAATCTCATTGAAATTTTATCTAGAAATATTCAAGAAAGTCGTGTTGTACATACTTTGTGCTCTAGGAGGCAGAGTATGTAAAAATTCAGATTTTTCCAGAATTTCTCTGGGAGGATAAATAAGAGAATTCTGCGTATGTTCATCGCTCATGAATTTTTCAGCAGATTTATTTGTGCTGGCAGAACCAAGTTCTTCCGATATAAATGCAGCGCGTTCTGGTTGATTGATAAAATTAATAAAAGCAAATGCAGCTTCTTTATTTGTACTAGCCTCCATTACGCCAATAAAGTCTGCCCATAACTGTGTGCCTTCGGAAGGTACTGCATAGGCGATTGAATCACTAGATTCCTTCAGAATCATTGCGTCACCGTTATAGCCTAAAGTCATGTGAATGGATCCATCAATTAATTCAGAATGTTCATCTAGGCTGATATATCGATAGGCTCTCACATAGGGTCTTTGTTTGCGCAGAACTTTACTTGCTTCCGTGATCTCTTTTGGTGACGTTGTATTAATTGAATAATTGAGCATCAACAGTGCTGCAGACATAGAGTCTCTAGCGTCATTTAGCATAATTATTTTACTCTTGAGGGAATC
>CAXBKC010000251.1:0-6201 GCA_963975615.1 uncultured Oleiphilus sp. | reverse complement strand
AGGAAGTAATCAAGATGAGGTCGATGATTTATTGGGCTCATTAGGTCTGTAAATTACATAGCCCTAATATAAAAAAACGCGCATTTCTAATCGCTTAATGCTTGTTTTAATCTTTTCTCAAACGCATCTTTGTGTATTTCACCTACAATTCTTAATTGTTTGTTTTCTATACCATTTGGCTTAAAAAGCAAAATGGACGGTGGACCAAATAAACCAAAAGCATTTAAAAGCTCCTGATTCGCAGTGGTATTTTCTGTAACATCAGCCTTCACTAAATGAAATTGATCAAGTTTTGATTTTATTTCTGGTAATGGGAAAATTGTATTTTCCATGACAACACAGCTAATGCACCAATCCGCATAAAAATCTACGAGCATTGGCTTTCCTGCCTGTTGCGCTTGTAAACGTTCTTTCTCTAAGCCATGTTGATCATAAATGACATTAAACTTAACGTGCTCTATTTTCGTTGTGTTTGATAGTGGATTGCCATTGCCAGTAAATTTAGCTAGTGGCTTAAAAGGGTCATGAGCGCCAGAAAGAGCACCTAAGATTAATAAAGCTGAGTAAAAGGCAAATATTAAGCCTAAACCCTTCGCTATGCGAGGCCAGCCAACTTTAGCAGAATCGAATGCGCCCATTTGTGTAGCAGAGACACCAATTAATAGCGCCCATAATAGCATTGATATATCAGCAGGAAGAGTGCGACTAAGCAGCCAGATAGCGACAGCTAACAGCATGACTCCAAAGACATACTTGACGTAATTCATCCATTGGCCAGCCTTGGGTAATAACTTGCTACCAGTCACGGCAATAATAATTAGGGGTACACCCATGCCTAAGCCAAGTGCAAATAATGAAGCGCCACCAATGACTGCATCGGCGGTACTGCTTATATAAAGTAAAGCGCCAGCCAGTGGAGCGGTCACACATGGAGAAACAACTAAGGCAGATAAAGAGCCGATAAAAAAGACGCTAGTAATATGACCGCCGCTAAGATTTTGGCTTGTAGTATTTAGTTTATTCCGTATGAATGCGGGTAGCTGTAGTTCATAAAGGCCAAACATAGCCATTGATAGCAACACAAAAACTGTCGCAAAAATACTCAAAATATATGGGTTTTGAAGGGCTGCCTGAACGTTTGCTCCTGCGCCTAGAAGCCCTGTTATAACGCCAGCCAAAGCATAGGTGAGTGCCATGCCAAGAACATAAGCGCTGGATAAGGCGAGAGATTTTCCTGTGGTGGGTTTTTGTTGCCCAGCAATGATGCTAGTAATGATCGGGATCATGGGGAAAACACAGGGTGTAAAGGTTAAGCCCAAACCTAATAAAAAGAAGATACCAATAATAAGAGGTAAACTGCTGTTAGAAATAAAATTAAATATTCCTGAGGCGTCGTCAAGATCATTAGTCAGCGAGACTTGCTGAATCGACTTTGGTGCGCTTTGGCTGGATTGAAATCCAGCCTTATCTTGAGTATTAGTATTAGTTGAGGTAAATAATAAATATTGGTTCTTTGGCGGGTAGCAAAGGCCTGCTTCTGCGCAACCTTGATAAGTGATTTTTATTTCATCTTCCGTGTTACCGTCTGCCAAAGCAACGGGTAAGAAAACTTCTAGCTTGTCATGAATGACATGTACGAGACCGAAATAAGGGTCTTCTTTTGCTTCTCCTTGAGTTGAATATTTAGGCTCTCCTAAAATAGTATTCTCATTTGAGGCTTTAAATTTAAAACGCTCAAGGTATAAGTAGTAGTACGGCTCTATTTTCCAGCTAAGTTTAATGCCATCACTGGTTAATTCAGATTGAAAATCGAAGGCTTCATCAACTTTTAAAAAATCGCTTTGCCCTGCATCTATTTGAGAGCCTTTGTTCAGTAGGCTATTTAAACCTTCTGCATAAGATAGACTTGAAAGTAGTGACAATAAGAACAATAAAGGTACAAACTTGTACAACGTGGTTTTTATATGGCTATTTCGAGAATAACTAAGCATGGTTTACCTTTGTGTGAAAAAACGGTAGTGATAATCAATGACTACATTATAATGCCTCTGAGCTTAAGTTTAGCTTAAGTTTGGTTAAGTTTGGTTAATCAGGGAGGAGGCATTGTTATAAAGGGTAAGCTTGCGGATTAAGTCACTATTTTAAATGTCGTTAAACGGTAAATATTCAATTGATTAAACTAGAACACAGGGTTGAGAATCTAGAAACGCTATTCAATAAACTTTTCGAGAGCACCGAAAATACCTTGCTTGTCTCTGGTGGGGATGAGCCTATCTATTTACCCGCTTCTGAAACGGGCAATACTAATAAGGTAATTTCAACAAAAAACTATTTTTCAAGCGCATTGCATGAAGTAAGTCATTGGTGCTTGGCAGGCTTGGAAAGAAGAAAACTCATTGATTATGGGTATTGGTACGAACCCGATGGCCGTACTGAGCAACAGCAACGCTTATTCGAACAAGTAGAAATAAAGCCACAAGCGCTTGAATGGATATTTACGGAAGCGACAGCTCAGAAATTTCGTTTGAGTCTTGATAATGTGAACCAACCTGAAATTAAACCAAGTGATGACTTTCGCCATAATGTCCACGTCCAGGCTGTAAACTATCTTCAGCAGGGTCTTCCAGAACGAGCTATTAAGTTCTTAGACTCGCTGTTAGGGTACTACCAATCAACTGATTCTGTTTTAAATATTGAAAACTTCCGGCTTGAGGATCTTTACTAAATTGAACTTATTCACTAAAACTTGTTATTTAAATTTCTTTCTATGCTTGCAAGCTAGGAAGATGGCGAATAAGCTCTCAGGTCAACATTTATTGGTAAACTCAGGTAATTATTAGATGAAGTTAAGCGGCCTTTTTGGCAGAAAAAATAAAACCAAACACATTCCCTCAAAAGAGGGTCAGAAGAGTCGACAATCTTCACCTCCAAAGCCAGTAAAAAACTCAACTACGCCTATTGAAAAAAAAGCTGAACCTCAAAAGCAAGCGGCTATTTCTAAGCCCATCGTTAGTAAACCAGTTTGGTCAGAAAAAGATTTTAATGTTGCGCCTCAAGAAGGTAAAACACGATTTCAAGATTTAAATTTGGTACCCGAATTGCTACATGGTATTGCCGATCTAAAATATGAATATTGCAGTGATATTCAGGCAGAATCACTTCCACACACACTCCAAGGCCACGATGTGATAGGTAAGGCGGCTACAGGAACAGGCAAAACAGCTGCTTTTTTAATTACCATTATCAATGACATACTTTGCCGTCCTATACCAAAAAATGAGCGATATTCTAGTGAGCCTAGAGCTCTTATCTTGGCGCCTACTCGCGAACTTGCAATGCAGATCGAAAAAGATGCTATTGCGCTAACAAAACACTGCGACACCTCAGTTTATTCTGTCTTGGGTGGAATTGATTACCAAAAGCAAAAGGATTATGTCAGAGGCAAGGTAATTGATATCTTGGTAGCCACTCCCGGTAGGCTAATAGACTTTCTTGGTAGTAATGACCTTTATCTTGATCAGCTAGATTTCTTAGTAATAGATGAGGCTGATCGCATGCTTGATATGGGCTTTATTCCAGACGTTAAGCGGATAATTAGCCGTTGTACGAAAGTTGAACAACGTCAAACACTTCTTTTTAGTGCAACATTTAGCGATGACATTATGAATCTTGTTCAGCGCTGGACAACAAACCCCATCAAAATTGAAATTGAAGCAGATCAACAAACTGCCGATAAAGTAGAGCAAAAGATTTTTATGGTGCCTACAGATGAGAAGCTGGATATTATTTGCCGTTACATTGAGGTAAATAAAGTCAAACGCGCTATAATTTTTGGTAATCGTCGTGATGAAACTAGAAAGTTAGAAGCAAGGCTAAAATCAAAAGGTATAAAAGCGGCATTATTATCTGGCGAAGTTCCACAGCACAAACGGATAAAGACCTTAGAACAATTTAAAAGTGGTCAAGTTGAAATTCTTGTCGCAACAGATGTTGCAGGGCGAGGAATTCATGTTGATGGCGTTAGCCATGTCTTCAATTATAACTTACCAGAAGACCCTGAAGACTACGTTCACAGAATCGGACGTACAGGCCGAGCAGGCGAGAAGGGAATCTCTATATCATTTGCCTGTGAAGATGATGCTTTCCTATTGCCAGAACTTGAAGCATTTATTGGAATGAAGTTGCCTTGTGAATACCCAGACTACTTACTAGATAAAGCAAGTGAATAAAGCTTAGCTAATTTTAAAAGATTGCTGTGTTTGCTGCTAAAAAGAATAAGAGATAAGAAATGAAAATTGTAGCTGATGAGAATATTCCTTTAGTTCGTCGTTTTTTTAGTGAATTTGCTCACGTTGTGGAGTTGCCAGGTCGAGAGATTACCTCAAACGACCTTAAAGATGCCGATATTCTGATTGTTCGATCCATTACTCAAGTCAATGAAAGTTTGCTTAAAGGTACCCCTGTAAAATTTGTTGGTAGTTGCACAATAGGCATGGACCATATTGATACTGACTACCTCGATAAACAAAAAATCAGATATACAAATGCGCCAGGCTGCAATGCAAATTCGGTTGTTGAATATCTACTAAGCTGCCTATCAATACTAACTGAAACACATGATCTTCACTGGGATACACTGTCGGTTGGCATCATAGGCTACGGTAACGTAGGTACTCTTTTGGCCAAAAGATTAAGAAAGCTTGGGATTCGTTATCTTGCTTATGACCCGCTGTTAGATGACACCGATTTAGTGTCTTTTGATGAGGTCTTAGAGTGTGACGTGATTACTCTGCACGTTCCCATTACTACCAACACAGATTATCCAACATACCACATGTTTGATAAAAAAGTGATGAGTAGACTTCGTCCTGATCAGGTTTTAATTAATGCAAGTCGTGGTGCGGTGATTGATAACCAGGCTCTTCTAGATGCACTTAATCAAGAGAATAGCTTCACCGCTATTCTTGATGTCTGGGAAAATGAACCAAGTATTAATGTTGATCTTGCTAAAAAGGTCTATATAGGAACCCCCCATATTGCAGGCTATAGTTTAGATGGCAAAGTTGCGGGTACAGAGATGGTATATCGAAGCCTATGTCAGGTGATGGGATTTCCTGCGAGGCATTCAGCAGGTCAATTCTTAGTAGAGCCATCGTTATCTAAAATGAGCTTCACTTCATCAGCGGATTTAGACTGGTCTATTCATACTGCGATAAGAGCTTGTTTTGATGTAAGGCACGATCATAGTTTACTTCAAAGAAGCTTGAGGTTGCCTGCCGAGAAACGAAGTGAAGCATTTGATTATTTTAGGAAGAATTATCGTTGTCGTCGTGAATTCTCTGGTATCAAAGTACAGTTAAAACAGGTTGATTCTGAATTACATACAAAGTTCAAAGCACTTGGTTTTAATGTAAAATTATGATTCTACAAAGGTAGGCAAGTTGTGGCTGTAGCACAGGTACAAGATTCAATGACGGAAGTAAACGAGCAATTTTCTGGCTTAGGGTTATCAATAGGTTCCTATATAACTATTGAAGCTATTGCTTCTGCTCGAAAATATCAAGTTCAACTAATTGGTTATTTAGACAAACGTAGCATTTTGATTTCATCCCCCCTTCGAGATGGGCGCGAGGTGCTTCTAGAAAACAATACAGCGCTCGCTATACGTCTGCTTGAAGGCAAAAAGGTTTGCGCTTTCGAAACAAAAATCATCTATCGTTCTAGCCATCCTTATACCCATTATCACCTTCAATTTCCTGATACTGTTAATACTCGCCAGATCAGAAATTCAGAGAGAGTAGATACTGAACTTAAAGTTTCTGTTGATAGTGATTTCGATGTTTTAAGTGACTGGCCAAGGCTTGCATATATTACAAATTTGAGTAAGACAGGGGCTAGAATGACCTCTCAATATTCCTTAGGCGAAAAAGGTCACGAAATAATCTTAATGTTCGATCTGGATGTCAGTGGCTTACATAAAAAGCTCAAAATACCTTGTATAATAAGAAATATTCAGCTCAATACAAACTTATCTAGTCAAGATCAGGAAGCTATTTCCAAAGGTGATTTTGTTTTTGGAATCCAATTTATGGAAATGAATGATGAGTACCGATTAAGTCTTTCAAGTTATATTTATGAGAACGAGCATAAGTAGTCATCTCGCAATATTACCTCTCAACCATCCAGCCAAAATTCGTTACT
>CAXBKC010000250.1:0-6221 GCA_963975615.1 uncultured Oleiphilus sp. | reverse complement strand
ATCTTTTAGCTCAATTAGCAAAGAAAGATGGAGCAATAGGTTATGTATTTGGGGCTTTAGGAATTAAACAGGATTATATCGGTGCAACTCAAATCTCAAACATCTTATCTTCTGTCGGGACGCCGCTTCAATTAAATCAAGTTGAGCATTTAGGACTTGCTAAATTTTTAGAGTTTTCATCTGATAGAGATCTTGCTCTAGTTCACTTTGGATACACATCATCTCAGGAAACTTTCCTGGGGGACGGGCAGATAGAAGAAAGGCGTCGATTCTGCGAGTCTTGGTCAAATCAATTGATGTCATTAGTCAGTTCTTTACGAAAAGCGACATAATTCAGGGATCGTTACGTAAATTTTGTTTTTATTTAGCCAGGGAGCGCAAGTTCTTCTGGCTTTTCTGTGTTTAAAGTGGCCTAAAAAGCATTCTAGGTGTTATATGTGCCATTTTTTGTTTAAAAAGTTCTGTTAGTGCAGTAAAACGCAATCTTTTCGAACTTTTTACCTATCTTTAGCCGTTGACAATGGTTTCACGTTAATTCAACTAATAGGTGAAACAAAAATGTCACAACAAAACATCCCCCAACTCCTCAATCTTCAAGAAGTTGTTAAGGTCACAAGGCTTTCTCGTGCCACTATTTATCGTCTGATTAGTGACGGTGAGTTTCCTCACTCTGTGCGAGTATCAGCGCGACGGGTGGCATGGAAGAAGACTGAGATTGTGTCCTGGTTCGACGAAAAGGTGGCGTAATCATGGAGAGATTCACTGATCCCGGAAAATTCTCAGAAATGAAGTTTCGAAATGCCAAAGCTAAAAACTCAGCTTATAAGATATACGATGGTGGCGGCCTGTATCTCCTCGTATCAAAGAAAGAAACTAAAACATGGAAGTTTAAGTATCGTTTTGAAGGACGTGAGCGTTGCGCAACAATTGGTCGATACAGAGAAAACCATGTAGGCGTTTCTCTTGTTGAGGCCCGGCATATCGCTAGAATGGCTAAAGACTTGGTTAGGAGAAGTATTGACCCTAAAGTGCATATCAATAACCGTGGTTTTTATACTGAACAGTCAGATTTTGAGACGGTAGCGAAGCAGTGGCATGATAATGAAACTGGAAGTTGGAAAAACAGTTATGCTGAATCCGTCTGGCGCTCACTCGAACGTGATGTTTTACCAACATTTGGTAAATGCCAAGTGTCTGAAATAACAAGTCAGCTATGTCGTAGTTTGTTGTTATCAATAGAAGAGCGAGGGGCAATTGAAACATGTAAAAAGATCAAGCGACGCTTGGTCGGAATTTTTAATTACGCTATCACTATGTCCTTAATCGACAAGAACCCAATGGACCCACTTGAGAGCTTTGGCAAAGCTAGAAAAGTTAAAGGTCATGCTGTGGTTAAATGCGAAGAACTTTCTTCATTTTTATCTAACCTCGAATCAACAGTGAGTCTCGAAGAAGTCACAAAGCTGGGTGTCGAGATGACAGTTCATACATTTGTGCGCAGCTATGAGTTGAGACACGCAGTATGGGATGAGTTTGATTTAAAAAATAAGCGATGGAATATTCCTGGTGAGCGAATGAAGCGTGGCCTCGATCATGTTGTACCCATTTCACCTCATGTTGAAAAATTATTGTTGAAATTAAAGGCTATTAACGGGAATCGTAAGTATGTTTTTGCAAGCTCAATCAAACCTGAACAGCCAATTTCCAGTGGGACTATTAATGCAGCGATTAAACGCATTGGGTATGAAGGTACAGGCCATGGTTTCAGGAAAATTGCTTCAACGTCTATGAATGAGAACAAGTTCCATGGACCGGCAATTGAGCGCCAGTTATCTCACGTTTCAAAGAAAAAAGTAGAAGCTGTTTATAACAAGGCCCAGTACTTTGCAGACCGAGTTGAAATTATGAATTGGTGGTCTGCTCATTTGCTAGATATCAGAGCGGGTCGCACAAAGCCGGTAGAGTACAAGATCGTTTGAGGTAGAGTGTTTAGGATGATGATGCAAGATCAATTATTAGTGGAAATAAACTAGCCTATAAATCTCTTAGATTTGTCACAAGAGTGTTAGTAGGGTCTAAGACAGAGAATACCGGATAATCGTTTGGAAATGCTAGTCCCAACCAGCGCATCTTTATCGTACACCCCGCTTGGTAAATGGAATGCGGCTTCTAAAGAACCCGTGTCTGTAATCGAGTCTATAGTTCCTTGATACCGGAGCTCCACAATTTCTGCGTTAGCAAGCAATGGTGCAGACAGAATGGCTGCGAGGGCGATTTTTTTCATGGTGTCATCCTTTCGGTTTAGAATGTATTTTTTCGAGGAGTTTCAATTATTTGATACATTTATAGAGAGATTTTGATGTGCTGACCTGTTCACCCTGTTGTTCAAATATGAACGCCAACTCTTTTCCTTCTTTACCAAAGATTTGCTCTTTATAAGAGGCTGTATCGTTAACCTGAATGCCATTGATAGATACTAATCTGGCTGGCGTGTTAGCAGATAAATCATGATCTTCTTTGTAAGAGTCAAGCACCATGGCTTGTTCTGATGACGCTTCAATGATGACGGGGTAGCATCCAAGGTCTTCAGTTCTAACAAAGCCTTTCTGAGACATGAACTCAACGCAAGCATCTCTGTTTCTGGCGGCTAGCATCTGATTTCCTAGTGATATGGACGAGCCGATTACTTTACCTTTGCATACGTGTGCCGTTCCTTCTGAATTAACCATGTCAGCGGTTTTAATGACTGTGCTAGAGCAAGCAACAAGCGTTAATGTAGAGAACCCTATTAGAGTGGTTTTGATTTTGGTCATATGAATACCTTCAGGATATTGTAGAGAGCAGAAGACCAATATAAGCCCCAGTAATGAGGCTTATACCTAGTTGCATTAGAATGGCAGTGTAACTCTGCCATTTGACACAAATATCTCAGTCAGACTATTGCCCGAACTAAAATCAACAAGGTGGACTTTGTAAAAGTCACTATCAACAGCTAGACGGTATTTGTTGCCATGCCAACCAAGAGAGAGAGGTGTGCCTAAATATGTGCCATAGTTAGTCATTTCAGAGCTAGTTGAAGCGTTATATTTTGCAATGAATCCTTCTGTAGCATTACTACCGTCAAATCCAGGCTTTTTAATAAGTGCAATATCAATCAGGTCAGACCAGGTGACGAATGAAAACTTGGCTTGTTCAATAGTTGAGGTTTCGTTTGAATCTATCGTATAAATAAATGCGTCAGAAGAATCAGAAGCCCACAACTTCTCTTCTAAAGGAAATACCGAAAACATAGGGTCGCTTGAACGCATAACTTCGCTTAGGGAACCTGTTGTTAAGTTGCATGCATAGATGTATGCCTCTCCATTGTCGCGATTGATAATGTAAGCATAGCTATCAGTTACAGTGATTATTCCTGTTGAACTAAAAGATAAATCTGCTATTTCAGATATTGAATTGTTTGTAGCGTTATATAAATAGAAGGTATCTGCTGTCGAAATATAAAGTGATGTGTTGACTAACTTAAAGTTATAATCACCGCTTCCTATACTGATGCCATTTGCAAACGAATAAGTTCCCGATACTAATTCATTGAAAGGTATTTCATACAGTTCACTATTTACAACTGCGTAGATCGTTTCATCAATACTAGGCCCCCAGTTTATATTTTGTGAAATATCATACCTTGCCGTCACTTCTGAACTAGCCTGATTAAAAATAGCTAATTTATTATCACTATCTAAGAACGTGCTGTACGTTTCAGGTGTGATATTAGAAACGATTAAACCGCCTGTTAAGCCTTGAACGCTTGTTTCTGAAAGAAGGTTTAAGTTGCTGGAAGACGACCTGCTATAGTTGATTCGATAATAGCTATCATCATCAGAACAGCTTCCGTCAATACCTTTATCTCTTAATAAAATAAAGTTTTGACTCCCATCGTTCATGGCTGCTTTAAAAGAAATTGAACAGGTGTTTTGAATCGTATTTGATTTAGCTAGTTGGTAGCGTGAATTAGCGAATGAGTCGAATCCCCAAAGAGTATCTCCTTCAATCCATATTACCGAGTGTGCGAAACTATCTGTACTTAATGGCAGGGCAGGGTGGATGGCATATTGGGAAAACTGTGCGTCATTTACGGGTGTAGTTTGGCTAGTTGTGTTTTCAGGGTCTACAGAGTATAAATTTCTCATAGATGAGCTAATGCTCGGCTGATCTATAAAGAGAAGTTTTTCATTGCCATTTAATTCCGGTTCGGGATCTTCTTTTGGGTCTGATCCACCACTACACGCAACAAGGCTGGAAAGTAAGGGGAGGTATAGCGCGAAATGCTTGGCATTCATATGAATATCCTTATTTAATAGTTACTTATCTCCTTAACATTATCATTGTGAAAAATATTGCAAGCGATGTCGACTACAAGAACTTGTAGTCGTGGTTAATAAATCAGAGATTCAAGCACTCAGAGATTCATGTTTATTGTTGTGAATAACTGCTTCTGAGATATCCCGAATACCTAATTTCTTCTTAATTTGTCGCTTGTAATAAGAGATACCATCTAGAGTCACATTGAGCTTATCGGCGGCTTGTTTGTCGATTAGACCTGCTCCTTTTAGTTTTAAGAAAGAGATGTCTCGATCTGACAGGCCTTGTGATTTATATATTTCTTCGATAACGCCCTTTTCATCTATGTGTTGGCTATAAACATAGCCCATGGCCATCATTGCGGCACCATGCTGCAACAGAAGGTCATCATGGCTGCGATAATCGCCTTCAGCGCATGTAAAAAGGACGCTTGTAATATTTCTGCAAGAGTAGGGGACCGCTAAGCCGTTATTAGCACCCCAAAACTTGAATAGGTTTGTGATGAGTTTATCTTTGCCAGAAAATTGATGCCGACCCCATAAAAAAGGCGCTCGTTGACCTTCTTTCAAGTACCTGAGGATAGGGTCATGATGACTCAGGTGGCTTCGGTAAAGAGACTCAATGCGTGGTGAAAACTGGGTACAAGCCCAAGACCTGTTTACTAATACCTCACTCAGGTTACTAGGTACGGCAATAAATGAGCAATTAATAAAGCCCAAGGCATTTATTTCTTTAAAAAGTGCATTTGCTCCTTCATTTATTGTTAGCTGGTTTAACGATTGCTGAAACGATAAAACATCAACACTCATATCACGTCCTTTGTGACTTTAGGTATTTGAATTATTTGAGTTTATTTTTATTTTCTTTCTAATAGAAGGGCTTGTTTATATTTATGGACGCCGGCGTCCCTTTTTGTGAGTTATTTCTATAAATCAGACCAAATAACGATGATTTAATGCCGCTGGCGTCCTTTTTGAGCCGTGTGCGGCTCTTTTTGAGAAGATTTCTTGGGAAGAATTCAATTTTGGGACGTGGAGGGCCCTAAATTATTAAAAAGTCCAATTTGTTCTTTCTGCTTCCTCGAAATCAAAGTCATCCTCTATGTCGAACTCATCGATAGACGGTTCTTTATAAAACTTATCGAATAAAGAATCGCCCTTTTTAAGACCGAGAGGGTCTGAAGTGAAAATGCCTTGCTTACACTTCTTATGAACATCAGCTACATGAGCTTTGAGGGCCGGCTCGATGGTATCCAAAGTAGTTAATGAAAGTTCATGCAGAGGAGGCCCAAGAGTAAGTTTTCGCGAAAGCATGCTCATATCTTTAATGATTTGATATTGTTTGCGAAGGTAGCGAAAGCAGTGTTCTACTTCCAATATTACAGGAAGAAAATCTTCACCTTTTTTGCCTATTTCTTTTCTGAAATCCGTCTCTGAGAAGTGTGACTTACCTCGTCGTTTAATTTCCTCGACGACCCACTTATCCCTGTCTTTTGGTTTGCCTCTATATGATCCGTTAATGAACTTTACCCAACGAAACGTCAGGTAGTCGTGATATTCGCCATCAACAACACGAACACTCGGTAGTATATAAACAGAGGTATTCTTATGGGCTTTGTTAAACTCCATACGCAGCTCATTGTAGTGTTCACACAGTTCGTTTCCGCATTTAACGAGCGACTCAAGGTGAGTATCTGCCCAAGAGTCCAAATTTCTCTTGCAGGTTTTGAGGTTGCATAGGTAATCACCAAAGGTATCTGAATTGATTAGTTCTACCATCGAGGGTTGTAACTTTTTTTCATCGTTCATAGTTATGCTCCAGTTTCGAATCGATAGTTAAACTCTACTCTGGAGAGCTGAAGC
>CAXBKC010000249.1:0-6228 GCA_963975615.1 uncultured Oleiphilus sp. | reverse complement strand
GTTCAGCAACTAAATGATTTAGCTCTCCTGATTTGGTGATTTTTCTCATGAGGTCTAATGTTTCTTGAGCAATGCTGAAGCCAAGGTGTTTAAAGCGTGCAGCAAAACGTGCAACACGTAACACTCTTAGAGGATCTTCGGTAAACGCTGAGGATACGTGGCGTAAAACTTTTTGTTCTAAGTCTTTTTGCCCACCGTAAGGGTCTATTAATGTGCCATCTTCGGCTTGGGCCATTGCGTTAATGGTTAAGTCTCGGCGAATTAAATCTTCTTCAAGGGTGACCGACTTAGAGCTATTACAAGTGAAGCCCGTATAGCCATTGCCTTGCTTCCTTTCAGTTCTTGCAAGGGCATATTCTTCTTGGGTTTTGGGGTGTAAGAAAACGGGGAAGTCTTGACCGACTTGGGTGTAGCCTGCTGAGAGCATGTCGCTTGGAGAGCTGCCAACAACAACCCAGTCTCTATCTTTAATTTTGATTTGTAATAAACTATCTCTAACTGCACCACCAACCAAAAATACTTGCATTAAATTCTCAACTGAAAAAGTAGCTAGGGAAGGTGCTTATGGTCAGCTTTTCTGCTTTAGAATGCAAGACCAAAACCAACAGTGCCACCTACTTCATATTCACTGACCATGGCGGCTGCTTCAATACTGAAACCATGCGGTTGGTACATAAAGCCTCCTGTTAGCGTCGTTGATTCTTTTGCGCCTAAGCTAGTGTTTGAAGCATTAATTCTTAAGCCCGCTCTCAGATGAAAATCATCGCGCCAATAATATTCTCCGCCCATCGAAATAAAGCGAGTGCTACCTTCGAAATCTCTGAATACGTTGTCTTCGGTGAGTTCGATATCTAACGCGAACATGTATTTTTCGCGATAGTGAGCTAAGCCAACTTGGTAAAGTGCTTGTACCGCAGGTCGACTGCCTGGAAAGTCAGGATTAAAGCGAGTTGGAGTATATGTTTTCACATCTGTGGGAAACATATTCATGCCTGAAAAAGCAAACACCCACTCACCTTCTAACCACCAACCATCAAGTCCAAACTCTTCTTTCAGAAAGTCGTCAGTGAAGAGCATGGCAAAACCAACATCTAGGTTCCACTCGAGTTTGCTCTCACTAGGCCGGGAATCCTCTGGGTTGTTGACATCATAATCTATGATTTTCTTGGAGATATGGGATGCTTTAAACTCAATTAATTTTGGTGTAAAACCCCAAGAAATTGGCATATTGTAATCAATTACGTTGGTCGTTGCGACTGTTGCGCCTAATTCACTGAAGTCAAATGCAGTACTGTCGACAGATGAGATTAACCGCTGTACTGGGTCACCAGGGGAGGTGCTACCATCACTTATTTCGTCTATGATTTTATCAATCTCAGCTGAATCACGATCTCGTATTACGGTTATTTTTCTTAATGTACGTCTAGCAAAAGCGTTAATGGTAACAGGGTCTGTATCGACAAGTACGCTAAATGAAGTCATTTCATCTGAACGATAAGAACTGAGGTGTTTATCATTTAATATGGCTTTAAGGCGCTCGCCTTCTAACTTAGCCTCATCTAGGGAGGATTGGGAGGATTGGGAGGATGATCGTACTGCTTCTCTAAAGTCTTCCTCAATGCCTGAATCCTGATAATCTAAAATATCATCATTTAGATTTTCATTGTATATTTCGCGCGTACCTAGTGAACTACTGATATAAATTTTGTCTGGCTTGTCACCTCGATTGAATGCAATTAGTGCCGGGTTATGAGCGGATGCATTGAACTTTGTTGAAGAGGCAACGCCAGTGCCGCCCATCGCCATAGATCTTGGATCAAGAAAAGCTTTGTAACCACTGATAGCGGACCCGCTATAGCAAAGACAGATTAAACTAGAGAGTAAAAATGAAACTCGTCGATTTAGATGGGTCGTTACTCTGACGCTCATGTTGTCCTTGTTCCCCAAACGTTAACGATAAATATTTTCGTTGTGTACTGTTAATTGTCTGTAACCGTAAGCCACTGATTATATGCGACATGATTCTGATAAGCATTGATCTGATAAACATGGTTACAGAGTAGATCAGATCTTAGTTTTATCTAGAGCTAACTTATCAAACGATGATGTCGGAATTTGGCCAAGTTTAACGGAAAGTTTATTTTGACAACGCAGGGCACGTCACGCTTTGTAACTTTTGGTGTCAATAATGTTAGTTTTAAACTTAAGATCGATAAAATATTGGAAGATTTGCTTTAAATATTGAATAAGCTTTTAGTTGGCACAACTTTTTCAATGTAAGTTATAGCTGGCTTGAAAAGAGAGAATTAAAGGAAAGAATGTGCCGCTCTTTCAATATTATTTTTTAGAAGGGAAAGATATGTCCATATTTAAAGCACTACTGCGTCCAAGTCTCTTCATTATAGTTTTTATGGTGCTTTCAGGTGCTTGTTTTTCAGGTGGTGTCTCAGATCGAAAACATGAGGCAAAATCACATATTTCAACAAATGGTGTTGAGACTTATCAGCTCTCACTTGATGAAGTTTTGCCAAGTTCAACGTCTATTATTATTACATCTTCTTCCGATCAAACTGAATCAAAGCTTGATCCTATATTGATCAGGGTGACGGGTTATAGTGCTTTTGATGCTGATGCTGAAGCGGATGCTAAGTCTGAATCGAAGCGCTTACTTGCACTAAGGGCATCCAAACTGGACGCTTATAGATCATTGGCAGAAAGAGTCTATGGCTTATCCATATATGGGAAGTCGATGGTGAAAGATTTTGTTTTAAAAGAGGATAGGTTTGCCGTAGGTTTGGATTCTTATATCCGGGGCGCTCGTGTTGTATCCGTTAATGAGAAGCAAGGTATTGGTTTTGAAACTGTTCTGGAATTAATGCTCCCTGGGAATTTTAATGATTGCTTGAATAAAGTGAATAACTTTAAAAATGGCTTAAATTGTTTAAGGCCTTTGCCGAATACCTCTCTTTATTTAGGTAACGACGATACCAATTCACCAAAAAGTAAATCTAGATCTTCAACAGGGCGGCACCATGGCTCTGGCTACTTTCTAAATTAATCGATTTTATTATTGTTGATTTCATTATGAAAAAAACTCAGTCTTTAGTTTTCACCCTGATTGTTTTACTTGTATCTGTTCCATTGTCTGTGTCCGCTGAATGGATTCAAGTAACGGGGAAGGCCAGTCTTAAGCATGGTCGATATGATTTAGCGCGTGAGCAGGCAACCAAAGATGCGCTTCGGCAGGCGGTCTATCAGTATGGTGTGAATGTCGATAGCCAGCAGACTCTTGAAAATGGCCGTTTGAAAGAAGATAGCTTAAATTTATCTGGTAGTGCCAAAATTAAGCAAAGTGTAATTCACAGTGAGTCAGAAGAGGGTGGATATCTATTATTGACGCTTAACGTTGATATGGTAAACCAACCTTTATGCGATGACTCACAAGCTAGTCAATACAAAAAGAAAGTGGCTGTTTTGGGCTTTTCACTTCAGGTGCCAGAGCAGGTAAGCATGGGTGGTTTGAAAAACATTGAGCGAGGTTTAGCGAGTGAACTTAGCCTGCGCCTAAAAGAAACCGATGCCGTGGTCGTCTATGAGCAGAGTCAGGTAGCAATCCATGCCGATATGCGTAATGCGCCTAGTCATTATACAGAACAGTTAACCCTGACCAATGCTGCAAACTATGCAAAACAGGCAGGTGTGCAATTCGTAGTGTCAGGGGTTATTCGTGACTTAAGTTTGGAAGACTCAGGTTCTTTTTCAACAAGTTATTGGACGAAACTGAAGCGCTTAGTAAAAAGGACTAATCCGAATAGGCATTTCGTAGTCGACCTTTTTGTGCATGATGGCTTTAGTGGTGCGATTGTCTGGCAGAAACAGTTTTCAACGATAGGTAAATGGCAGGCAGATTTAACGGATAAAGTCGGATTTGGTTCGCCTGAATTTTTGAACGAAGACTACGGTCAACAGGTTGCTGCACTTATACAAAGTATGGCGGGAAACGTTACCGAGCAAATTCATTGTCAGCCATTTATGACCCGAGTTTCTAGGGTAGAAGGTAAAACTTTACATTTTTCATCGGGTGCTAGTTCTGGTATTCGTCCTGGCGATACTTTATCGCTATATAGAACCTCTAACTTTTATGACTCTGATCAATTATCGGGTGTTGAGTTAGATAATGTAAAAACAGCGCTGACGGTATCGCAGGTTCACCCTAATTTTGCGAGTGGCACTATTTCAGTTGACCCTGGTAGATTGAATATCCAAGAAGATGATTTACTGATTGCTTGGTAGTTTTAAACCCATCTGGCTAGTAAGAATACTAAGATGCCACCTAAGATACGTTGCCAAATACGTGTTTGTTCAAAGGTTTTGGCATCTAGCTCTTCTGATTCTTTAAGATCTTTTTTAAAGTTTCTTGATAATTCTTCTTTGCTTTCAATAAGTTGTAGGCTGTAGTCCAGTTCTAGATCGTGATGTAAGCTTCGTCTGTTTAAATTGCTGGACCCGATGACGGCCCAACCGTCAATGATCAGTGTTTTTGCATGAAGAACGCGATTTTGAAACTCAAATATACGAGTCCCCGATTTTAATAAACGAGCATAAAAATAGGCCGACGCCCAAGGTATGAAGAATATATCTGAGGTTCGAGGTAATAAAATTCTGACGTCTATACCGCGGTAGCTTGCATGCGCAAGTGCTTCAAGCAAATGTTTGTCCGGTATAAAATAGGCATTCGTGATCCATATTTTTTCATTTGCTTCTTGAATGCGTGTTAGTAAGCGATTTCTTTGTTCAATTCTTAGGGGTCTAGTGAAATTAAACATGAAAGGAGTTTGAGGTAAGTATAAAACGGTTTGCTTTTTTGACCACTTATACCAGCATGAATCAAATGCGATATGGAGAGCGTCAAGATTGATTCCTTTGATTTCAATGGCGGTATCGCGCCAATGTTCACCGTTATTTTTTTTAGGAAGGTGCTTGTGGCTAATATTAAAACTACCAAGCCAAACTGAGCGGTGGTCGATTAAGATGAGTTTCCTGTGGTCACGCTTATTGATTGAGGTAAGCAGATGGAGGAGTTTTTCTAAACCTTTGCTGTGGGTCAGCGATAGACGCCATTGCTCAATGTGCCAAGGTAAAGGGTGAAAGATTTTGACTTCAGCACCTGCTGCTAATAACTGACTGGCAATGTGATAAAAGTCGATACAAGCACCGACACCATCTACTAATACTCTGACCTTAACGTTTCTTTCAGTAGCTTGTATTAAGGCCTTAACAATTCGTTTACTTAGATCATCGTTGTCAAAGATGTACACTTCAAGATCAACAGATTCTTCAGCATGATTTATTGCCTTTATGATTCCATCAAAATATGCATTAGCCTCGGTATAAATGATTTCTTGCAGGTTTTCTGGTGGTGCTAATTTTAAGTTTTTAGAATTGGCTAGCACTGATGCTCCCACAATATGGATGTTACTCTCTAGGTTGTTAGATAATTAGTATAACAGGCGTAAACTTGTGAAAACCAGAATACCCTTCGACAGCATCAGAGGCCGAAAAAATACTGCTCGTTGAGCCCGTCGAAACGGATAAGAAACGTGAACTCGCGGAAACCGGAACGCCCTTCGACGGGCTCAACGAGCAGAAATGTCTAGATTTATCCTGCTAAGTGAAGTTTAGCGGTGGTTTTGATTCGTTCTAGCATAGACCTCAAGCCATTACCGCGGGTAGGGCTGATATGGCGCATTAAATCCATTTTGGTAAAGAGGGCTTCAACATCTTCATCTACGATTGCTTGAGGTGTTTTATTGTTTAGGGCCGCCAATACGATAGCGGCAAGGCCTTTAACAATTATGGCATCGCTATCGAGCATGATGTACATAATGCCAGATTCTTGATCATAATAATGGCTAAGCCATACTTGGCTTTGACAGCCGTGTACTAAATTTTGTTGTGTTTTTTCTGAATCAGGAAAAGCGGGTAAGGTCTTGCCAAGATCAATAATATAGCTGTAACGCTCTTCCCAATCATCTAAAAACTCAACAGTATCGAGAATATCCTCGCTGGTGAGGGAGTGGCCAAAAGGATTATCTTTGAATGTTTCTAAGGGAATTGCGTTCATTGATTGCTCTACTTAATTGGTCAATACAGTCGATATTTATTGAATAGCTTATAACATGCCTAATTCTAATTTCGCTTCATCACTTAGGCGCTCATTGCTCCAAG
>CAXBKC010000248.1:0-6228 GCA_963975615.1 uncultured Oleiphilus sp. | reverse complement strand
ATGGCCTGCGGCCACTAACGTCGTGGTGCTTCGCCCACACCAGACCAAGAGGAAACCAACGGCTGTTCCCTCTTGGATCTCCCAGCCGCCCCGCAACATTTTCAAACAGCGAAAAGGTCGCCATGGGGATTGATCCAGCTTTGGGCTTTATTTGGAATCGGCCTCGGACTTATTCGAAAATGCTAACGCTTCCGATGGGGCGTCCCTTCCCCTCTAAAGCTAGCTAGCCATTCTTGGCCAGCTCACGTCATTTTCTTCAACGGCCTAAATATATTGAACTCTGACAGTTTTAAACCAAATACTATAACGAGATTGTTTTTTGAACGATAAAACTCGACTTAATGACCAAAGTCACATCTTAAAAGGTGTAATTAGAACAGATAATTAGCCTAAAGATTGTAGAAAAAAACAACTACCGTAAAAAAGTAAATTCCTATAGCATGTTACGTTAAGAGTTACCGATTAATAAGGATGTGGCATCGGCCAAGTCCACGAGCGATTTATGCCTAATAAACAACGCATAAATACTAAAACGTTACACACTAGGAATGGAATTGACTATTGTCTAATTTAACTGAATTGGAAAAGAAGAAACTTGAACGTATCCTTGGAATGGGTAGTGGGTATGTTCTTGAATTTTCTAACAAGACGTTTGAAGATTTCGTAGCTGAGAGTACCGAAAAAGAAATTTACGATGAAAAATATAATATAAATAGTGGATCAAAAGCTAATAGAATGAGGGCATTCTGGCAAATTGAGTCTAATTATGTAGTTGGAAAGTTACTCGGTGATATCTTTGAAGAATGGGATGAGTATAAAGGCATCAATAATAATGATATACCGAGTAATGAATGCCTGAAAATTGTACAAAGACTTAAGTCTAGTGCTCCTGTCCCTGATATTGATGCCGTTGTTCCGAATTCTGACGATAAAGATTTTGAAACTTTAGCTAAAGCGGTAAGAGATTCAATTTATAGAAATGAACCTGAGGCTGGTTTAGATCGACTACATACATTTGTAATCAAATATTTTCGAGTATTATGTGAGAAACATCAGATCGACATTAATAAGAAAAACCCACTTCATGGACTTGTAGGACAATACATCAAAACTATGAAGGTAAATGGAGCTATAGAGTCAGAAATGACGGAAAGGATTTTGAAATCTAGTATTGCCAATATGGAAGCTTTCAATCATGTGAGGAACAACCAAAGTTTTGCTCATGACAACAAAGTTTTGAAATATTCAGAGGCAATGCTGATTTTCGGTCATGTAACTAGCTCAATTCGATTTATTGAAAATTTAGAAAAAGACTTCGAAGATTCTAAAAGGAAACAACCAAGTGAATGGGACTTGAGAAATGTTCCATTCTGAATATTCAAATTATGGGTGGCATGGTTTTGTTGGTTATAGTTTTAGCAAACAATGCTAAAAGCCACGTCTACACATTGAGTGTTAGGCGGGTGCTATCTACTTCACATATATAAAAGGAATTTTCTGTGTATTCTAATATTAAAATAAATTTCACTAACTATTTTCTCATTAGGTTCGTCATTTGCATTGCTTTCGTAACATTGTACGGTTGTGGCGGTGGCAATTCTGAAGTGGAAGGCGAAAGTGTAGTACCTCCCATTGTATCTGTGCCTATTGATGAAACATTCGATCTGACTGGTTCATGGTTATCAAATTGTGGCGAAAGGAAAAATTTGGCATATTATACAAATGAATTAGTCATAACTAGTGTCAATTTAGAAATAATTCAACATAAATATGATACCTCTGATTGTGCAGGAATCCCTGTAGAATCTATTTCACAAACAATTAATCCCTACAGCTATCCCGAATCGAATCGTGATACAAATGATAAATTTATTGTTGTCGAAGTTTTTCAAGAGCCTCTATGGGAAATGACTGTAAACGTAGAAATTTATAATAACCTTTTGTATTTATCAAATAACTTATCAATTACCTATGAAGGCTATGCTTTCGAGTCAAATCATACAAATGAAATTAACTATGTTAATTATTTAACAAAGAAAGAATAATTTTTTGTACAAGAGGTCATTAAAGCAGGACAATAAATAGTTGTTTTTTTGATCATTCACTACTTCTTTTAATCGCTTATAAAAGTGGTAAAAGTGAATTTAAAGGTGAATTTAGTGGGGCAGGGTAAAGGCGATAACCATGCCACCCATTATTAAATTCCCATTATTAAATTCCCATTATTAAATTTCTGGAGAGAGCTGTATTTTGAGTACTTTTCTAGGCATTTGTTTACTGATACTGCCATTGATTTTTTTTGGCATTTATTCAAATCATGAATTCGATTTATCGCTTTCGGATAACTTAAAAAAATGGAAATGGGGTAAGTATTTTGCCGTTATTCTTGTACTTGTATACGTAGTCTATTTGCTAATGTATGGGCACAGTTACGTTGTAATGGGTGTCGATGAAACAAGCACGTATTTAGAAGATTGGGTGCTGTATTATCTTGTGCCAGGTTTATGCTTAGCGGCAGTAATATACTCCAAACCGGTAGGTTACTTTTTTGGTGATAATAGCTCAGAGTTTGGTTCATCGATTAAAGAAGATGTTGCTTTTATGCTTGGCCTTCTGTGGTTGTTATTTTTTACTTGGCAAATATTCTTAGAAAGCTTGTAAACGACACGAATTAATCATGGCATCCATTGTTAAATTTTTACCTAGCCTTTTAAAGCCAGCTAGTAAAGTGAAGCTAGACTGTTCACCCTTTACTATGATGAAGTGCCACGCAGGCCATAAATGCAAAGAATAAACACCTGGATTCCGGCTCAACCGCATTGCCGGAACGACGGTGAAAAAGTAAGGTTAATCTACCTGCATCCAATCGACTTGAACGCCTGCTTGCTCAAACATATCTTGGCTGACTTTAATCTTATCTCCCCAGCGTGATAAAAAATCTTCGTTGGGTTGCGGGCTATGCACAGCGCGCAATCCTGTTTGAATAATCTTGGCAGCGCAGTTTGGGCAAGGAAAGTGTGTCACCCAAATCTCACAGCTACTGAGATCTCGTTTGGCATGCAGAATGGCATTTTCTTCTGCATGGAGCGTTTTTAGCAGTTTCATTTCACGGTTATCGGTTTCAGCACTATCTGATATTCCGTGAGGATAACCATTAAAACCTAAAGAAACGATGCGATTGTTTTCAGTGATCACCGCACCAACTCGGGTGGAGGGATCTTTACTCCAAGATGCTACGAGCTCGGCCATTTGTAAAAAGCGTGTCGCCCATTTTGTCATCATCTTATTGCCGTTCCTATGCTTTATGCATCACGTTAATTATTATTTCAATTAGGCGCTATTCTCTATGCAGAACAATGATAAATCAACCTTCAATATTCTAACCATGGACCCACTTACTCTTTCTTATATTAAGTAGGGCCATGATGCGCCTGTATAGCAGAATTTGACTGCCAATTATTTAAGCTGCGTTTAGTTATTCCAATGAGATAGCCCTAGTTACTCTTTAATACCTACTCTTCATTACTAAGAATAAAGTTGCTAATCGCTTTTGATATTAGGTCTTTCTTCATTGAAGTGCGGGTAACGGGTTCGTTGAACCAGAAACTCATTGGTTGATCAAAACCGATACCGTGCATGTAGTTGTAGATTGCTTTACGCAGTCCTTCGCCAAGCATTTCATGATCTGTTCCGGTCGGGTCGGTGAAGTCGACATCGTTCTCAGCAAATAAAATTTCAGGGCGTTCAGCAAGGGTGATACCAAATTGCTCTGGATTCATGCCTATCGGGCTGTGAATGGTGGCGACAAAACGATGCCAATAGGCTGACTGGAAACAACCTTGTTCCATCATCTGACGCACCATTTCTAGCGAGTCTATGGTTTCTTGTTCGGTTTGTGTCGGGAAGCCATACATCAAGTAAGCGTGAACCAATATTCCGGCATCACTGAATGCTTTAGTGACGTGGGCGACGCGCTCAACACTCACGCCTTTTTTCATCAGTTTAAGTAGACGATCTGACGCCACTTCAAGGCCGCCGCTGACGGCGATACAACCTGAATCTGCCAGTAATTGGCAACGCGCTGGGCTAAAGGTACGTTCAAAACGAATATTGCCCCACCAACTGATCACTACGCCGCGTTCTATGAGACGTTTTGCAAACGCAAATAATGTTTTTGGCGGTAAGGCTTCATCGACAAAATGGAAACCTGTTTGTCCGGTTTCTTCAACCAACTCAACAATGCGGTCAACCAAGGCATCGGCGCCAGCGGTATCGTAGCGGTCGATATAGTCCAAACTGACGTCACAGAAGCTGCATTTACGCCAGTAACAGCCGTGGGCGATGGTTAGTTTGTTCCAGCGTCCGTCACTCCAAATGCGGTGCATTGGGTTGAGCATTTCACATAAAGACAGGTAGTCGCCCAATGGCAGACCGTCGTAAATGGGGGCGCCGACCTCAGATTGTGGAATATCGTGCAGCTGATCATTTTGATTTAAGTGGACATAAGGTTGGCCATTTTCATCTTCTGCAAGGAAGTAAGTACGCACTAAATCGTCTATTTCACGTTTGCCTTCAAAGTATTCCAGCAAAGTGATAAGCGGGCGTTCGCCGTCATCCAGACAGATAAAGTCGACAAATTCAAATACGCGCGGATCTTTTAGTGCGCGCAGTTCAGTATTCACAAAGCCGCCGCCCATGACGATAGGAATGTCTGGATTAATGGCTTTACAGGTTTGGGCAATACGTAAAGCGCCTAGCATATTACCGGGAAACGGCACGGTTAATGCGACGACACTTGGTTGGGTGTCTTCCAGATACATTTCGACCAACTGCTCCAAAATTTCAGAGCTGAAACTCGGTTCACCCATTAGGGTGTCGTAGAGGTTGTCAAAGCTTGGGTTAGCCGCTGCTAACTTCTCGCCATAACGGCTGACTTCAAAGTAGGGATCAACACCTTGAGTTATGACGTTAGACAGATCGTTAATAAACAGGGTGGCCAGATATTTGGCTTTATCTTGTACGCCTAAGTTGCCAAAGGCCGCTTGCAATACGTCACCAGACACTGCTTCCATCTCAGCAATTGCATCAAACGCTGGGCCTTCGGGTAAAAAACGTCGCGTGTTAATCCGCATTGCAAGGCTGGGGTCTTTGCCCTGTAAAAAGCGAATGGCAGGCTCAACAGTCAGGTGATAACGCTCAAATTCAGCCAGAAAGTTAAAAATGGCATCTGGCAGTTCGTCGTCTTCAAAGTGTTCGAAGTTTTCTTCTACGTGCTGACGAATAATGTCCAGCGCAGGTGCTGTCATCATCTCAAGAAAAAGCTCAATCGCAGGATCTCGCTGAACCGCCTCATAGCCTCGTGAGCGTAAAAAACCGGTTAAATACGCTGTTGCTGGATACGGTGTATTCAGCTGGGTCATCGGTGGAGTCATTAGAAGAACGGTCATAGCCTGCCTTGATCGTAAAAGCGGATAAAAATGAGGTCGCATTCTAACAGTAAAAATAGTTCAAATCCTGTTAATTCCGGCTTTCATCTGGCTTGCTAGTAGGCATCATGTTTTCGCCACATGATGACGATTGGAAGAGAAAAGTTTTTTTGAATGATATTAAAGGTTAATGGCTTATCAATGATCAATATTTTGATCGTTTAAATATGAAGGGCAGTTCGAGTTGTTATTGCTCTTAACAAAGAGCAATAACAACGGGCAACTGATGGCGGTTAATTGGTAAGAATAGGCTTTAAATAGCCAGAACCAAGTTGACGCATTTGTTTTTCACCCCAAGCGACTCTTTGGCGCAGGTATGGGGTTAAATTGTTAGGGTTTCGGTTACGCGGACTCGGCAACAACACTGCTAGGCGCGCCGCTTCGTTGTTGGATAGATAGCGGGCCGATTTATTAAAATAATGTTGGCTAGCTGCTTCTACGCCATAAATACCTTTACCAAACTCTGCTACGTTTAAGTACACCTCTAAGATACGTTTTTTGCCCCAAATGGCTTCAAGGCTCACGGCCAACATGGCTTCTAACCCTTTGCGAACAAAGTTTCTACCCGGCCAAAGTAACAGATTTTTTGCGGTTTGTTGGGTGATGGTACTGGCACCACGCAGGCCTTCGCCATCGTCGTACTGGTTAAGGGCTTTAGTGATGGAGTTGATATCGACCCCGAAGTGTTCGGGAAACAACTGATCTTCTGCTGCTACTACTGCTAATGGCATGCGCGCAGGCA